>NZ_JASJGN010000208.1:0-4489 GCF_033791525.1 Desulfosarcina sp. | reverse complement strand
CGATTCATGCGAGCACCTTATCCTGCTGAATCTGTCAGCCAATCCGATGTTTTTTCAATTTCCGGCATTATTGTATAATTGATCCTTGTATGAGCGATTGTCGAGCTTGCCGCAGACTCAAGGCAGATGTCGCAGCGCTATAGTGAACTATGCGCTGCGGCAGCTAACGCAGAAGATGCGGTGAGATCGGCAAACCCAAAGGGTTTGACCTTTTGAGGACCAAATCCGATTTTATACAGACTCATATCATAACCATTCGTAATCTTAAAAAAGGTGAAACGCCCAGCTTGGGTAGAAGTTAAACTCTATTGGGTTGGCAAAGATACCAGATTATATGAGACCGAATTTAAAAACGGAACTATATACGAAAAAAAGGCTGACACCATAATGTCCTGAAACAACGGAGAAACACACAGTAACCAATTCTATCGGGGTTGTGTGTAACTTGTTTAATCAGCAGGATAAATTTCTATTTACCTTTTTATTGTATATAGATCCGTTTTTAAGTTATTAACTATGCAATGTCAATCGGTTAGCGAGGCCCGACCCCATTGCTCTCTATATTGGGGCTACCTCAAATATGCTCATTGCCATGCTCAATGGGTTGATGCGCCAGCAGATTGCAGGGATGGATAAATTGAAAGGTGTGGAAGCGACAACGGTTACGTTTTGTCGGAAGGCGCTGGTAGCAGGTGCATGAGTTGGAAATGGTAACTGAGGGTATTGAAACGGAGGCGGAAAGGTCAAACGTAGACTTGACCCCACTTCTGGGTGTCACCCTTCAATGATTGAAAGAAACCTGCGAACGTTACATCGGCGCCGGGGAAAAGGTTTTGATTCAGTAGGTGCGGATCGGTGAAATATAAATTGGGCTCATCTGGTGCCTATTTTAGAAAACCATGATAACAAACGGATGCATCTTGTTTTATTTTAAAAATTGATGCTATTTTAAAATAAAATGAAGCAGAGGCGGTTTATATTTCAAGAGGCTGAAATAAAATGGATGACACAGCCGATAGGCACCGGGCAGGAAAAAACATCAAACAATTGGAAGGCTATGCCGCCTTTATCCCCGCTCCCCTTCCGCCCGTTCCTCCCATCAACCTGGACGGCCAGCTCATGCGTCTTCTATCGGATGCGGACAGGGCTTTGGGGCGCCTGGACGGCGTAACCACCATCCTTCCCAACCCGAACCTTTTCGTAGCGATGTATGTCAAACAGGAAGCGGTTTTCAGCTCACAGATCGAGGGTACCCAAAGCACCCTGGAGGATGTGCTGGAATATGAAGCGGGGCCTGTCAGGGAAAAACGCCCCAAAGATGTCGAAGAAGTCGTGAATTATGTTCGCGCCATGAACCATGGACTTCAGGAACTTGCCAATCTGCCCTTGAGTTTAAGACTGATCAAACAGATTCATGCGGAGTTGTTGAAGGGCGTCAGAGGGGGTGAACGAACGCCGGGTGAGTTCAGACGATCACAAAACTGGATTGGACCGGGAGGCTGTACGCTTGCCGATGCGGAGTTTGTGCCTCCCCCGCCGCACCAAATGAAAGCGGCGCTGGATAATTTTGAAAAATTCCTTCACGACCAGTCAATGTTGCCGGTGTTGATTCATTGCGGCCTGGCACACGCCCAATTTGAAACGATCCATCCGTTTCTCGACGGAAACGGACGAATGGGGCGGCTCCTGATCACATTTCTATTGTGTGAAAAGCAAATTCTCCAGAAGCCCCTGCTCTATCTGAGCTATTATCTCAAGGCCCATCGGGCCGAATACTATGACCGTTTGATGGCCATTCGAAATGCCGGAGACTGGGAAGGATGGCTTCGCTTTTTCCTTCGTGGTGTCTACGAAGTCAGCCAGGCATCCACGTCAACCGCACGTTTGATTCTCGACATGCGCGAGCGGCACAGGGTATCGATCGCGGAAAAATTGTCTAACAGCACCAATGGGTTAAGGCTGTTGGATTACCTGTTCGAAAAACCCATGGTAAGCGTTCGCGAGGCTCAGCAGGTGATGGAGGTTTCCTATGTAACGGCCTCCAGCGTAATCGGTAATATGGAAAAAGCCGGTATCTTGGTGGAAATTACAGGCCAGAAACGTAACAAGGTTTTTAGGTACGAGCCATATATTGCCATGTTCAGTCGGCAGGCCAGTTCCCTCCCGCAAGAAATGGGCGAGCCAGGTGTGGAAATCAAACCCGGATCACCAACCTCATCCTCACAGACATGAATTCCAACAGGCGCACAGAATGGATAAATCCACACGAAATCTGATCCAGAAAGCTACACAAGACGCCCGACAGCTTCTCGAAAACGAATACAGTCGTCAACTGGGAGGTTTATACGACATCCTCCCGAATAGAACGATCGCATCGATGCGCTGGATCCCTTCGCGGCCACCGCCATTGAATGGCTGGCGGCCTTGATTCGGGCCCACTTCGCGGTCCTGGCCGAGGAGCCGGCGCTCATGCGCATCCTGCTGCGGAACTGCCCGGCAAGGCTGGAAGATCCGGACAGCACCTGCGTCACGGTTTATCGAAAGGCCCGCAACGGATCAAAACGAACGTAAAGAAAATTATAGAGGAAGGCACGGCGTCCGATGAATTCAACCCGGTGGAGATCGATGCCACGGCTAATATGCTCATTGCCATGCTCAATGGGTTGATGCGCCAGCAGATTGCAGGAATGGATAAATTGAAAGGTGTGGAAGCGACAACGGTTGCGTTTTGGAGGAATGCCTTGGTGGTGCAGCCATGAAACCACGGAACACACAGAATACACAGAATTTTTTTTAACTAAACTGAGCGATTGTCGAGCTTGCCGCAGATACAAGGAAGAGACCTTTCCGCTATAGTCGCCTATGCGGGAAGGCATCTGACGCCGTAGATGCGGTGAGATCGGCAATCCCAACGGGTTTCACATTTTTCAGGATAGATTACGGAAATATTCTATTAAATGAACACAATCCATCATCCGAAAAAATTTGAAACGCTCAGTTCAGGTTTTACTCTCTTTTTCCGTGTCCTCCTTGTGTTCAGTGGTTGAAAAGGAAATTTAATGAACTTAGACATCGACTTCATCCGTGCCCAGTACCCGGTCTTCTCCAACCCCGTCACCGCCCGCTGGGCGATGTTCGAAAACGCCGGCGGTTCCTACGTCCCCCGACAGGTTTCCGATCGCCTGCACGACTTTTTCCAGTATACCAAGGTCCAGCCATACGGCCCCTTCGAGGCTTCCATCAAGGCAGGTGAGGCAATGGATGCAGGCTATCAGGCCATGGCCGGCTTGCTGAACTGTGATCCGGACGAGCTGACGCTGGGACCGTCCACCACCATGAATTTCTATGTCCTGGCCCAGGCGATCCGGCCGCTGCTCAAGCCCGGCGACGAGATCATCGTCACCAACCAGGACCATGAGGCCAATATCGGATGCTGGCGGCGTCTGGCGGAGTTCGGTGCGGTGGTTAAAGAGTGGCAGATCGATCCGCAGACCGGCGAGCTGGCGATAGAGGACCTCAAATCCCTGGTCAGCAAACGGACCCGGCTGGTCTGCTTCACCCTCTGCTCCAACATCGTGGGGACCATGCACGATTTCAAGGCCATTGCTGACATCGCCCACGAGGCCGGTGCGCTGGCCATCGGTGACGGGGTCTCCTTCGCGCCCCACCGGGTGCTGGACGTCAACACCAGCGGCCTGGATCTCTACCTGTTCAGCACGTACAAGACCTTCGGAACACACATCGGGGTCATGTGGGGCAGACAATCCGTTCTCGACACCCTCGAGCCCCAGGGCCACTACTTCAACCGGGACCTGCCGCACTACAAGTTCAACCCGGCCGGGCCACTGCACGCGGAGATTGCGGCGCTGGCCGGCATCGAGGAATACATCGATACACTCTACGATCACCATTTCAATGATGTGGCGCCCGGCTTTCACACCCGGGCTGCTAAAGTATTCGATCTTTTTGCCGAGCACGAGACCGTCCAGGCCAATCGGGTGTTAGCAGCGATACGCGCCATTCCCGGTTCCAGGAGTATTGGTCAGGGCCGGGCCGGGGAAGGTTCGCGGGCCGCGACCATCGCGTTTACACTCGCCGGGATGCGTTGCAGTGATGCCGTCAAACGCCTGGTGGAGAAACAGATTGCCGTGCGCAACGGACACTTCTATGCGCTCCGTTGCCTTGAGGCGCTGGGTATCCAGGATACGGACGAAGGGATTATCCGGATCAGTATGGTGCATTATAATTCTTCTCAGGATGTGGATCGGTTGGTAGAGGGGTTGGCAAGTTTGTAGGGTGTTCAAGAAAAATCAAATTTAGAATTGGCCCCAAATTGTTTTTAAATTTGTGGTCTCCTGGCTCACCTTTGGCTTACGTAAGAGTCAAAAGCAGACTTGACCCCTTTACCCCCAAATCGATTGCGGACTTTCTGATGGAGCAAGGCGTACCGGAATGGCGAGCCTGGCTGTTAGCTTTATCCGGCAAAGGG
>NZ_JASJGN010000207.1:0-6113 GCF_033791525.1 Desulfosarcina sp. | reverse complement strand
GCTTCGTTGAGATGCCGTCAAGCCGCCCATGAAGCGGATTTCAATGTTAAAATCAGATTCGGGCGCTGGCTCAGGTGTCTTCACCGTCAAATCCATTGACCAATATCTCAACAAACCGCCGTCATGTTGAGCGCTATCGTTTATTTCCAGGGTCCACGTACCATCAGCAATTGTATCATAAAAGTCTGACAAGTTCCCTTCCGGCTGGAAAGATCCGGTGAATGGCGCAGATGTTTCGATAATGGAAGTGTCCGCTTCATCATCAAAGGTGGTGCCGTGAAAATCGTCGGCATCACCGCCTTTTTTCTCAACCAAACTAACGCGATGATTATCGGGACCAATCAAGGTGATCGTGAGATCGTTAACCCACGTGTGTTCGATGTCCACCGTCACATTCAGATCGTCCACTACCATGCCGCCCATTCCCGATACGTGGATGCTTGAAGTAACCGTGCTCGGCGGACCCGGATCGATGATAACGGGGGTATCGTTTCGATAGGCGTTTTCACTGGTCTCTAAGGCCAGCGACCATTGGTTCAAAGAACCGCCATCCTGATGAGCGCTATCTTCAACGCGCAATCGCCACCGGCCATTGGGATCCGAATCATTGAATACGCCAAGGCTTTCTTCGGGCATGAACGTTCCACTAAAAGGCGGTGCACCCGAGCTGATGGGCATCAGCCCGGCATCGTCGAATGTGGTTTGTCCAAAATCATCGCCGTTACCGCCCTTGCCGCCCACCAGCAAGACCGTCCGACCACCGGGGCCCTCTATCGAAATTGTCAGATCAGCGGTCCATGAATGGCTGATATCGATGGTGAGGTTGACATCCGTGACCGTTCCGGAAGATCCGACTACATCGATGTCCGAACTAATTACGTTGGGTTCGCCGGAATCGATGACGATGGATTGGTTGTTTTCGAATTCGTATCGCATTGTTTTCTCCTTCCTTTATTAAAATATGTCGGTGGATCTTTTTAGAGAGAAACGAAACTGACAGGCTTCTTGCAGATAAATAAGCAGTCGCGTGAGGAACAGCAGATAAAACCGATTTCAGGAATGTATTTCGGTCAGTGGCAGCAGTTTTGATTAAAAAAAGCATAATTGAGTTTGATCGGACAGTCAAGCCCGGAAGGAAGGCTGGCAGAACAGGCAGGGCATATTGACGATTCTATCGGAATTACATATGATGACTGTGGCTTGTAAATGCATTTAGCACCCCTTTCTGTGGGGCGACAGCGTTCCTGTCCCATGGTTTTTCCTGAGCATCGAAAGCAGACTGCCATGACAACCGCCGACGGCTGGCCCGTTCTGATCATCGACGATGAAAAAGATATCCGCGAGGTCACCGCCCTGACCCTCTTGGATGCCGGATACCGGGTCGACACCGCGGCCGACGGCGCCGAAGGGCTGGCCCACTGCGAACAGTTCGCCCCCCGCATCGTCATCACCGACATCCGCATGCCCGGCATGGATGGCATCCAGGTGCTGGAAACCATCAAGCAGCGATTTCCAGACACCGAGGTCATCGTCGCCACGGCTTTCGGCGAGATGGAGACCGCCATCCGTGCCCTGCAGCTGGACGCCTCGGATTTCATCACCAAGCCCATTCACACCGAGGCCATGATGGTGGCCCTTGAGCGTGCCCGTCACCGCTATGCCACCCGCCAGCAGCTCAAGGACTACACCCGGCATCTGGAAAAGGGACTCACCCGCACCACACGGCAGTTGGAGGAAACCGTCGCCTTTCAGGATCGGCTCATCCAAAGCTCCATGGACGGTATCTGCGGCTGTGACGACACTGGCAAGGTGGTCACCTTCAACCGCAGCATGGAGCAGATGCTGGGGTTCGATCGCGCCAAAGTGCTGCACCGGGCCACCCTGGAACATTTTTTCAGCCAGGCGGAATACCGCCGCTTCCAGGAGGATCTGGCCGCATCCGGACACGGCGGCCCCAATCGGCTGATGGTCTATGAAACCTGCCTGCTGGATCACCGTCAACAACCGGTGCCGGTGCAGCTGTCGGCAACCGTGCTGATGGAAGGCGACCACGCCGCCGGTCTGGTCTGCTTTTTCCGCGACCTGCGGCGCATCCATCGCCTGGAACAGGAGATGTCCGATCAGGCCCACATGCTGCACCAGGACAAAATGATGTCCCTGGGCCGGCTGGCCGCCAGCGTGGCCCATGAGATCAACAACCCGCTTGCCGGTATTCTCAACTACATCCGACTGATGCTGCGTACCGTGAAAAAAGGCCCCCTGCCCCCGGACAAACATGCACAGTTCGCCCGCTACCTGGCGATGGTGGAAACCGAGACCGACCGCTGCTCTAAAATCGTATCCAGTCTGCTCACTTTTTCGCGCCGGTCGCCGGTAACCGTCGAGCCGGTGTCGATCAATGAGATATTGGATCGCAGCATCGTGCTGGCCCGGCACCGCCTCGAACTGGGCAACGTCTCTCTGGCCACCCGCATTGCGGACCATCTGCCCGACATCAGCGGTGACGCCAACCAGCTCCAGCAATGCCTGCTCAACCTTATTTTCAATGCCGTGGATGCCATGCCCGACGGCGGCACATTGACGCTCAGCGCCGCATCGGAACCCAACCCCAATACGGTGGCCATCCGGGTGACCGACACCGGCCACGGCATCCGCGAAGAAGATATGGGGCACCTCTTCGAACCGTTTTACACGACCAAGCAGGAGGGCCACGGCATCGGCCTGGGGCTGTCTACCACCTACGGCATCATCGACCGGCACGGCGGCAGCCTGACGGCTGCCAGCCAACCGGGTCGGGAAACCACCTTCGAAATCAGACTGCCCGTCCAGGCGTCCATTTCAACTTCTCCCGGAGGTGTGGCATGACGACGGCCATGTCGCCACCCCATCACCGCCTGGGCATCCGTTGCGACCACTGGCTGGACGTCATGGACGAGTTGAACATCGGCGCATTCGTGGCCGACGGCAGCAGACGGATCACGGCCATCAATCTCAGCGCCCAGGCCCTCTTGGGATTACGCGAGCTGGAGGTGGTCGACCGGGACTGCCGTGAAGTGTTCACCGGGGTTCCCTG
This sequence comes from Desulfosarcina sp., assembly GCF_033791525.1. Taxonomy (GTDB): domain Bacteria; phylum Desulfobacterota; class Desulfobacteria; order Desulfobacterales; family Desulfosarcinaceae; genus Desulfosarcina. The sequence continues at coordinate 3,040 of NZ_JASJGN010000207.1, read as the reverse complement.
CACGGTGGAATGCGTAATGCACCATCCGGACACCGCAGGGGACCGGGACCCGGACATGGAGGTCACCGATGAGGAGAACCAGCGCCATCTGATCACGCGCATGGCCACCCCCATTTACAATCGCCGGGGCGAGATTGCCGGGTGCATGACCATCCTGCAGGACCACTCCCCTATCACCCAGCTCATCGACAGGCTGCACTACGAGGAGAGAAGTCTTAAAATTATTCTGGACAATCTGGATGTGGGCATCTTCACCGTGAACCGGGGCGGGCTGATCAATTTTTTCAACCGGGCGGCGGAAACCATCTCCGGCTACGACCGGCACCAGGTCCTGGGCCAGTCCTGCGCCATGATCTTCTCCGGTGAGCGTTCGCCGGACGTCTGCCTCCTCAAGGCGTCGATTGCATCGGGGGAGACCCGCAGCAGCAAACAGGGACAAATGACCGACAGGGACGGCATCACCATTCCCATCCGCGCCAACTACATGGCCCTGAGAAATGAGAAGAACGTCATCGTGGGCGGCCTGGCCACCTTTCACGACATGACCCTGGCTCATCAGTTAAACCGGGCCATCAGTAACCGCTATACATTCCACGACATGATCGGCAAAGACCCGTCCATGCGCAAGATTTTCGAGATGGTGGCGGTGGTGGCCCCCAGCCAGGCCACCGTATTGGTCGAAGGGGCCACGGGTACCGGCAAGGATCTGCTGGCCAAGGTGATCCATTCGGCCAGCCCGCGGGCAGCCAAGCCGATGGTGAAGGTCAACTGTGCCGCCATACCGGAAAACCTCATCGAGTCGGAAATCTTCGGCTACGTCAAAGGCGCATTTACCGGGGCGGACCGGGACAAACCAGGACGGTTCTCCGAAGCCGAGGGCGGTACTATCTTCCTGGACGAAATTGGCGATCTACCGCTCTCCCTACAGGCCAAGCTGCTGCGGGTGCTCTAGGACAGGGAGTTCTATCCGTTGGGCTCCCGCCGTACCCGCAAGGTAGACGTGCGCATCATCTCAGCCACCAACCGGCAGCTCAACGACCTGGTGAACCGGGGGCTGTTTCGTGAGGACCTGTTCTACCGGCTCAACGTCATGCGCATTGAACTGCCCCCGCTGAGGCAACGAAGAGGGGACCTGCCCCTGCTTATCCGCCACATCGCCCGCGGCCTGTGTGCCGCCCGGGCGGTGGCCCCGCCGGTCATATCCAAAACGGCTATGCAGATCTTGCTCAACTATAACTATCCGGGCAATGTCAGAGAACTGGAGAATATCCTTGAGCATGCCCTGATCATCTGCCGAGAAGCCATGATCCAGCCGGAGCACCTGCCGGATTATGTCAGGCAGGATCAACAATCCTGTGCCACGACCGACCCTGCCGCCACCTTGGCAGGATCGAACAACCGTGAGCCCCAGCGAATACTGGCGGCTTTGAAGAAAACCGGCGGCCATCGCGGCAAAGCCGCCCGGGAGCTAAAAATGGAACGCACCACCCTGTGGCGTAAAATGAAAAAATACGGCATCGGCAACCAATGACGGAAACCGTCAGAGGAAAACATGAAAAATTTACTCATTCTCCTATTGATCCTCGTTGCGGGTTTTCTCCCCATCGCCTCCGCCGCCGCCACGGCCCCTAAACCGATAAAAATCGCCGTTAAGGAATTTCCTCCCCTTGTTTTCAAGGATTTCAAGGGCTTTTGCATCGATGTCGCCGACATCATCTGTAAAAAAAACAATTTGAGCCCCGAGTTCGTGATGTTCACCAGTGTCCCGGATCTGCTGGGGGCTGTGGAGTCGGGGGTTTGCGATATGGGGTTTGCCGGCATCACCATTACACCTGAGCGGGAAAGAAGGGTGGATTTTTCCCAGCCGTTTTTTGAATCCGGCCTGATGATCGCGGTCAGAAATGAAACCCTCAGCCAAATTACATCCATCGGGAACGCCGTGTTCAGGGTCATCGGGTTTTCCATTGTATTGTTTTTTGTGGGCTTGACCGCCGTGGCCCACCTGGTCTGGTGGATCGAAAGGGATGACGAAGACCCCCTGGGGTTTCCCTCTGCCTATGCCAAAGGGATTATGGACGCATACTGGTGGGCCGTGGTGACCATGTCTACCGTGGGATATGGAGACAAACGTCCTAAAAAGATCGGTGGGCGGTTCATCGCCGCCATCTGGATGTTTATCGGCATTATCTGGTTTGCCGGTCTGACGGCCACACTTTCGTCTGCGTTGACGGTGGATCGCATCGAGCACGGCGAGATTGCCGATCTGCCCGACCTGTACGGCAAGAAAGTAGCGGTCATCGAGGATACCACCAGTGAAGATTTCTTGCGCTATCACAACGTGAAGATCGTGTTGACCGGTTCGTTCGACGAGCTGCTCGCCAACCTGAAAGCGGGCCGAGCGGATGCGATCGTGTACGATGCCCCCCCCTTGATGTACGCAGCCAAGCTGGATTCGACCATAAAGGTCGTCGGAAACATGTTTGCCGATCAACGCTACGGGATTGTTTTCCCCAACACAGGAGGAGAAGAGTTAAAGGAACTGTTTGATATCGGGATCATGATGAGCCGCAAAAACGGCGAGTATCAGAAAATTTATGGCAAATGGTTTTGACATAAGCGACTGGCCTGATGTAGGCTCAACAAATAAACTGTTTGAAATATTTAGAAAATTTTGATAGACGTCCAAATACGTGCGCGCTGCCGAGTTCAGCGTCTGGTTTATCAATAGGGAAGCCTGTGATTGGGATAGATTTATCGCTATGAAAGATCGGACGGGTTGGAACCATAGACGATTCACGCTTGTTTTATCAATTTTCATCACCTTTCTTTTAATTTTACCAACTTCGTCAACCGCTTTTTCCCGAACCGAGCGCGATACGTTTCAGCGCTCCATCGTCGATTCCCGTCGGCAGTTGAATCCCAGGTTAAAAAAAGTAAAACGCAAAAAAACGAACTACATTATTGTCCACACATCGGAACTCGGACTTAAAACGACCCTGAGAGTGGTTTCTAAAGGAAAACATTTCCGCAACGGTCGACG
>NZ_JASJGN010000206.1:0-6523 GCF_033791525.1 Desulfosarcina sp. | reverse complement strand
CTGGCACCTGATGCCATTTTTCTGCTGATGGGAAATGGGCATCTCTTTTTTTGATAAACCCAAATAATTTGTGAACACCCGGTCGGCCAGGCGCGCCGGGCGACATCGACCGGCGTTGATCCACAATGCCGCATGCAAAACGGCAACAGGAACCCGCATATGCTACCGACTAAAATTGCAGAAGGCGTCTATGATGTCGGCGTCATCGACTGGAACATCAGAGATTTTCACGGCTACTCCACCGACCGGGGAACCAGCTACAACGCCTATCTGGTGGTTGATGAGAAGGTGGCCCTCATCGACACGGTGAAGGCACCTTTTACCGACCAGCTGATCGGCAACATTTCCCAGATCATCGATCCGAAAAAGATCGACGTGGTCGTCAGCAACCACACCGAGATGGACCACTCGGGTGCGCTACCGCGTATCATGCACCGGGTGGGAGAAGATAAACCGCTGTATTGCTCCAAAATGGGTGCCAAAAACCTGGCCAGCCATTTCCCCAAGGCCTGGAACTATCACCCGGTTGAAAAGGGTGAAGAACTCAGCCTGGGGAAGCGGACCCTCACTTTCATGGAAACCCGCATGATCCACTGGCCGGACAGCATGTTTACCTACCTGAAGGAGGATCACATCCTCTTTTCCAGTGACGGGTTCGGCCAGCATTACGCGGGGTTCGACAAATTCGACGACCAGGCCGGCACGGATCTCATGGAGCAGGCTAAAAAATACTATGCCAACATACTGTTACTCTATGCACCCCGCATTCTGAAGCTGATCGAAAAAGTGGTGGCGTCGGGAATTCAGATCGACATGATCTGCCCGGACCACGGCGTCATCTGGCGCAACAACCCCGGCAAGATCATTGATGCCTACCTGAGATGGAGCCGACAGGAGCAGGAGAAGAAAGCGGTGGTCGTCTATGACACCATGTGGAAAAGCACCGAAACCATGGCCAACGCCATCGCCGAGGGCATCTCACAGACCGGTGTCAGGGTAAAGCCCATCCACATCCGCAGTTCCCACCGCAGCGACATCATGACCGATGTGCTGGATGCGGCAGCCGTGGTGGTGGGATCACCCACCCTGAACAACCAGATGTTCCCCACGGTGGCGGACGTGCTGGTTTACATGAAAGGGCTCAAACCGGAGAACAGGATCGGCGGCGCCTTTGGCTCCTATGGCTGGAGCGGTGAAGCGGTGAAGCTGGTGACGGCGGAACTGGCGGCCATGAAGTTCACGCTGATCGAACCGGGTCCCCGGCTTCAGTACGTTCCCGGTGACGCCGGTATCGATGCCTGCATCGAATACGGTAAAAAAATCGGCGACGCCGTAAACGCCAAACGATGAAAATACCAGTCCTCGATATCGGCACCTGCACCCTGTGCATGGGCTGTGTCGCCGTCTGCCCGGAAGTGTTCCGCGAAAACGATGCCGGATACATTGAAGTCATCGAGTTGGACGCCTATCCCGAAGAATGTGTGAACGAGGCCATCAAATACTGCCCCGAAGACTGTATCAGCTGGGAAGAGCAATAGTGAGGGACACATGAAAAAAGTAGCGCTTTTCGTTTTTAACGGAGACCCGGTCTGTTTCATCCATGTCCTGCTCAACGGGCTGGACATGAAAGCCAAGGGCATGGACGGCCGAATCGTCGTGGAGGGGGCGGCCACCGCCCTGCTGCCCGAACTGGCCAAACCGGAAAATCCCCTTCACAAGCTGTGGGAGAAAGCCAAGTCCCAGGGTATTGTGGAAGGGGTGTGCAAGGGGTGCGCCCACAAAATGGGCACCGTGGAAGAAGCCGCCAATCAGGGTCTGGCCCTGCTGGACGACATGTCTGGCCACCCCGCCATGTCCCGGTATATCGAAGCGGGATTTGACGTGGTATCCTTTTAGTATCTTAATCCTGAAATTGGTGTTTTTTATGTCAGAAAAGAGAATCCCAATAACCTAAAAAATCACAATAGCCAAAAAACAAATGACAAATAAATTACAATAACTAAAACTCCAGATTTCAAACATAGGTATCTTGAAGGAAGACATTCCAATTAACTAAAGCGGTAAGAGTTGACATTATAAGATTGCCAAAGACAAATGCGGATATAGATGACGGCCAAAAGCTATCGGTTTGTACCTTGTCTGAGTTTTGGATATTGTAGTTTGGAATTTGTTTGGGATTTGGTAATTGTAATTTGTTATTTTTTTAAGATTTGGTGCATACAATTTGTTGTTTCCGATTACCCGGGTTGGTGGATACAAGTATGGGCAACCGTGAACGTAAAGCCCGCATCGGGCAACTGCTTGGCCAGGACGATTTCGAAAACGCCCTGGAAACCTTCCGGCTGATGCCCGGGCGTCAGGCAGTCAATCCCCTCTTCTCTTTCTTATATTCGGGAGAGGAAAAGATCCGCTGGCGGGCGGTTACGGCAATGGGAACGGTGGTCGGCCAACTGGCCGATCGTGCAATGGAATCGGCGCGGGTGGTGATGCGCCGATTCATGTGGAACCTGAACGACGAGTCGGGTGGTATCGGCTGGGGATCGCCCGAAGCCATGGGTGAAATCACCTCCGGCCATGCCGGTCTGGCGGATGAGTTCGCCTGCATCCTGGTTTCCTATATCGATCCGCATGGCAATTTTCTCGAACACGAATTGCTCCAGCGGGGATCCTTGTGGGGTGTGGGACGGCTGGCTCACGCCCGGCCGCTGATGGCAAAGCCGGCGGCCCCCTTTCTAAGCCCATTTTTCGATTCACCCGACCCATTCCTGCGCGGCACGGCGATTTGGGCGGCCGCGCCCATCCTTGACGATTCCATGCGTCCGCTTTTAAAAGCCCGACTGTCAGATGCGGCACCCCTTCGGCTCTACCGGCAGATGTGCATGACACAGACCACCGTCGCTGAACTGGCCAACGCAGCTTTGAGCGGCCCTCTCGCTGACGCCTGACCGAAGGATTAGTTCGCCCACCAGAGGGATCGGTAAACCTGTAACCTGAAAGCGAAATGGGTCTCTAACTGGATATTGAAACGAGATATCCGACCGTCAATGAGGAGGAGGGAATGCCAAGGACCGCGGTTTTACTAGTGTTAGCCTTCGCCCTGCCCTGGGCCGCAGCGTTTACCGGGTGTGCATCGAAAGATTCCTACCGCTACGAAACGATCAAGACCCAGTATGCCGACATGGCCTGCAATCTGGGTCAATCCCGGGCGGCCGACACACCACCCGCCACCTGTGCCGTCAACAGCAGCCTGACATTACAGGATGTGCTCGATATCGCCCAGGCCAACAACCCGGATCTGCTCATGGCCGTGGCCCGCATCGCCCGGGCCCGGGCGATACTGGAAAAATCAGCCGCCCCCTTCTACCCCCAGGTGAATGTCTACACCGAATATCTTCAGGGTGACGCCCCGTCAGCCTATCTCTTCAAGACCATCGACCAGCGCAAACTGCTCCCGGGCACGGACTTCAACAACCCGGGATGGTTCGAGAATTATGAAAGCGGGGTCAGCGCCGGCATCAACCTGTTCAACGGCGGCAGAGACGGCCTAAACCGGGAGATGGCCAAAACCGGCCTTACCATTTCTCAACTGGACCGGGACGGCATCGAAAACCAGGTCTTGGCCACCGCCATCGGCGCCTACTTTGATGTCCTCGCCGCCGCCAACTTCACCACGGTGGCCGAAGAATCCGTGGAAACCACCCGCTCCCAACTACGCATCATGGATGTCCGATTTCAAGCGGGCGGCGCCTTGAAGACCGATCTGCTCTCCCTGCAGGTGCGCATGGCGGAAACCGAAGAAATCCTCGTCCAGAGCCGCAACCGGCAGCACCTGGCCAAGGCCGCCCTGGCGGAAATCCTCGGCGTCGAACCCGATATCCCCTTCGGCCTCTCTGAGGCCAAACCCCGTGCTGTCGATGTGCCCGATGGCCCCTTATCCGCGCTGGACTTCGCCCTGGACCATCGGCCCGAACTGGCCAGCGTGCGCGAACGGCTGCGCCGCTCGAAAATGGCCCTGGATGCCACCCGGGCCGGCTACCTGCCCCAAGTGGATTTCATGACCCGCTATTACGCCGATGACCCTGAGATGAAGTACAGCACCGACCAGGCTAACTGGACCGCCGCCCTCTACCTGAACTGGAAGATCTTCGACGGGTTTGCCACCAAAAGCAACCGAGCCGAAGCGCTTTCCCAACTGCAGGAAACAATGGCCGCCGACCGCAAGACCCTGCTGGCCGTCAAGTTCGACGTAAAAAGAGCCTACCTCAACCTCAATGAAGCCCAGGAACGGCTGAAAGTGACGACGTCCAATGTAGGCACGGCCAAAGAAACCTTTGAACTGGTCAAGCGCCAGTACGAGGGGGGGGCAGCCGACATCACCCGCTACCTGGAAGCCGAACTGGCCTACAACCGTTCCAGAATGAGCGAAACCGCCGCTTATTTCGACCGCGAAAAAGCCCGTGCCCAGATCGCCCGGGCCATCGGCCACTGGACCGGCAACCGTCAAAACGGCACCCAGGAGGGATAGCCCGATTGAAACCGACTTATTGCGCGTTGACCGGTGTGATCAACACATCGATGCGCCGGTTCGTGGCTCGTCCGTCAGCAGTCGTGTTGGGCGACAGGGGCCTGTCCGGACCATACCCGGTGGCCCGTATGCGATTTGCCGGAAGGGTCTTGTTGGCAACCAGGTAGGTCTTTACCACCTCGGCCCGTTTCAGGGAAAGCGCCAGGTTGGATTGTGCGGAGCCGGCGCCCTCGGTGGTATCGGTATGGCCCTCGATGGTAACGGTCGGTTGACCAAACGTCTGGATGGCCTGCTGCACCTTGCTGAGCAGGATATAGTTTTCAGGGGTCAGGGTGACCTGTCCCGCCGGGAACTTGATGCCTCGCATCCGAATCACCAGTTGGCTGCCCTGTTTGTAGACATCTGCTTCGTCAGGCCTGAAATAGCGCTGAACCGTGCTGAATTGCTGGTTAAATTCTCGTTCAACAGCGAGTTTTTGCCGGGCCGCTTCCTGCTCGCGCGAATAGCCTTTTAAACTGCCAAACTGCTGCGCCAGAGATGCCTCCCGGGCCTGGTAATTTTGATTATCTTTTTCAAGGGACTTCGTTTGTTGTTCCATCGATTCGACGGCACCGGTCAATTGACTGAGCTGGCCCTCCACACCCTTGTCCCGCAAATCACCGGTATTCATGGGTTCCCCCAGACGGGTGAGCAGGCCTTCCAGGTACAGGGCGGATGCTTCCGGTGTCATCGCCTTGAATTTTTGGCTGTTCTCGCTGATGATCATCATCCGCCGGGCCATGAACTCCGCATGGGCGGCCTTTTGGCTGATCGTGTCTGCCTCGTAAGGGTTCTGGCCGATATACGCGTCGGCCTCGTTCAAGGTCTGAAGGGCATCGTTATAGGCTGACGGGGCGATTTTCTGGACCCTGGCCTTATCGGCGTCGGTCATCATCTTACGCACATTGCCGATAGCAGTGTTTTTAATGGCCATGATTTCCAGATCCCGGAAGGCTGCCTGAACGTCAGCGGCCTTTCCCTGCGCATAGCTCAAATTGTCTCTCTCAATGGCTGTGGTGAGCTTCAGGTATTCATTCTCCACCTTATTGTAGGGTTCGCCGAGTCGGTCGGCCCCCACCTTGAGCGCTTTATCCCTGGCCTTGTTCGTTTCACCGAGCACTGTCCGCGAGACCTGGGCGATCTCTTCGGCCTTCTTCAAACTGGCCTTCCCCTGGGCGACATAGTCGCTGATGGCAGACAGCTTGGCACCTTTCTCCAGACCTTGTTTGGCCTTGATAAATGCGGACTGGGCATCGCTGAAAAGACGCGGTGAAAGCACATCCACCTGATTGGATCGTGCCGTGGCCAGATCGGCTTCCAATTGGCTGACCAGCTGCTCAGGGTTTCTGGATGTAGCCGCCGGTACCTGCGTTGCCGAACAGACGACGATAAATACCAATACCAACCCTAAAAACAGAAATCGCTTATTCATTACTTCCTCCCCCTTAATGCCAATAATTAATGGTTTCGCATCTCGAAATACCCAATCGTTTTAGGCCAGGTAAACGTTGCATCGGGTGTTTTAAACGGTGCTTGACGGTATGGGCAACAATGGTGCAAGGCTGCCGCTTCGCATGTTTCGAGACGAGAAATAGAATACCCGTTACAATAATCACCAAGTATAAGCTGGCAAGCGCTCAAGATACCAATTTTGGTATCTAATCACAAAATAACATGCCTTCGAAAAACAACCCATCGGAGGCGGTTTAGCGTCTATCAGGATGTTGAAAACCGCCATGCGCAGGCGACGGGATCAATGGCTGTACCGTTCTCAATAGATGGCGAGGGTTAAGGTTGATGAACTCGTAAAAAGTCGTTTTTCCGACGGATTCGTAAAAAGCCCGAGATCAAGGCTTGCGAATCCTGAGAATACCGCTATCGCGGGTGCCGTAGGCAGCGTACTTACGGTACTCCGCAGTGACGAAGGATGAAGTGTAACACAGATATCGGAGTTTTTAC
>NZ_JASJGN010000205.1:0-2977 GCF_033791525.1 Desulfosarcina sp. | reverse complement strand
GCCGGAACGGCCCGACCCTTTTCGGGTCGTCTCACCGGTTTTTCACCGGACGTAAAAAGAGCAGCATTCCCCAGGCAACCAGGGCCATGGCGGTCACGATTCGGAAGGTCGGCTGGTAACTGCCGGTGAGGTCGAACAGATAGCCGGCAAGCAGGGGGCCGACGGATCCGCCGGTGGTGCCGAAACAAACTACGATCCCGAAGAGTGCGCCGTGGGATTGGATGCCGAACCACTCTGCCACCAGGGGGGAAATGGCGGTGAACAAGCCCCCGTGGGCCAGACCGTAAACGACGGCAAAAAGATACAACATCCAAGGTTGGTGGGCAAACTGCAGCCAGCCGAGACCGATTAGAAGCAGGACGAAGCAGCCCCCCATCACCGCTTTGCTGCCCAGGCGATCAATGATCAGACCGCTGACGAAGCGCCCCAGCATGCTCACCGCGCCGATGATGGAGAGGACACCGGCGGCCTGCATGGAGGGGAAGCCCAGATCGCGGGCATGGGGGACGATGTGCAGCATGATGATCATCAGGCAGAAGACTAGGCAGAGATTGGCCAGACAGATGATCCACAATTGGACCGTCCTGAGAGCACGAGACAACGGGAGGCTGGAGTCCGTTGCCGGCGTTGTGCTCCGGCTGTCGACAGTTTCCGGTTGCCTGTGCGAACGCAACGCATCCGGGTCACGGCGCAGGAACTGGGCCATGAACACCAGAATCAGGGCTACGCTGGTACCGATGAGAACAAAACTCCACCGCCACCCGTAAAGGAGGATCAGCCCGCTGGCAGACAGGGGAATGACGAATTGGCCGGCACCGGTGCCCACCTTTACGATACCGGTCATAAAACCCCGGCGGTGGGAAAACCAGCGGGCGATGGTGGACAGGGCGATGACGTCGATGGAGCTGAGCCCCATGCCGAAAATGATGCCGTAAAAGAGGTAAAGCTCCCAGAGGGTGGTGAGGCGGGCCATGAGGACACAGCCCAGGCCCAACAGAATTGCCGTGACCGTCATGAGTTGGCGTGGACCGAAGCGGTCGTTCAACCGGCCGACAATCACCCCAAAAAGCCCCATGATGAAAAAGGCCAGCGAAGAGGCACCGGAAATGGCAGCCCGGGACCAGCCGAATTCCTCCATCAATGGGTTGAAGAAGACGCCGAAGGCGATAAATGCTCCCACCCCGAGGGCCTGGATGGAAAAACAGATGGCCGCGATGAGATGGGCGTAGCCGTATCGCCCGGGAGCTAGAATCGGCATTGGCATCCTTTTCAATTAGTCGTTAGGGGTCAAGTCTATTTTTGACTCTTTATAATGTTTTGGGTCAATCGTTCAATGCGTTTTTTGATTTTCGCGTCGCTGTCTATCAGACGATTCATCCTATCGATTGCGCTGCTCTCTATATGCTGGTTCCGATGGGGTTTCACATTTCGAGACCCTATATGTAAAACTTGAACCGCGATAGCGAGCGCATTCCCCGCCGCTTGTCGACGCGAAGCAAAGATCCCGCTAATCGGGGCGGCGGGGTTAGCGAGCGAACTGGAAATCGCTTTTTTTTATCCTTCCGGTGCCGCGAAGCACTGCCGTTTCAGGCAGAATATTCCCCGCGGCTTGCCGTGGGGAGGATCCAATCCAACAATTACGCTCCACCTGCGATTCCGTTGAACACTTCTGCACTCGAACCTGCCGATGAATGAATTTTTTTAGAATTCCCGGTGGGGTGGTTTGGAGAATGGCACCCAACGCCTGTTAGACAATGGTTGATATTGATGACAGGGGAAAGTGAATTTGAAGCGGGGGATTGGAAGCGTTATCGACGAAAGGCCAGTGAAGTCGTGATGTTAGATGACACAAGGAGAAAAGGCCACCGCACGCGGGTTGTCGGAGATGAGCCTGTGCGGATTACAGCGATTCATTTCACATAGACCATCCTAATCTCACATACCCACGATCACGATCAACCAGTGCAATCAATGCTATCTGATTGTACTATGGCTTAACGGCAAGTAGGGTTTGGAAATCACCGGTTTTGACATGAGACCGTTCCTTGGTTTAATCTCAATGTATGCCAACTTGCCTGAATTAAATCACATACAAAAGTTACAAATTGTAATCACAATCTGATCAGTTTTCTGGCCGGCCACAATATCTTGAGCCATACCGAATTGAAGACCGTCACCAGGTGTTGGCAAGAAAGCACACGAATCGGTGGGGTCCGTTTTTAGGGGATAGCCATTACGTAGCTGTCTGGTCATAAAGATTTCGGCCACTGACCCGAAGCCTGTCTATCCCACGGTTTGACAAGGGTTACCTTCGTGGATTAGTCTCAATGTACTACAACCCACCTGAATCATATCAATTACCAAAGTTACAATATGTAATCACAAGTGGAGTGGAGTTTTACAGGACTACAATATGGTGGGTTTCGTTAGAACCTGATATGGGATTGTTTACTGACAAGAAACCATAAGTTGTGTACGACCCTGAAAGTCCTCCCGACCAGGCACATATCTGCAAATTCGCCAGCCTGCATGTTACATCCGTCACTCTTTAGAATCACAGGCCTTTTCAACGATTCGATTTAGCCTCGAAGTCCAGAATAATTAAGGCTCAAAAAAGTGTGTATTGGCAGTTGCCAAAGTTTGTTCTATAAATAGGCTTGACGCTCGCGGCCAGAGGCAGCGCTTATTAGGAACAAAGGAGGATAAGCTGCTTAATGTATTCCAAAATGAAAAAGATAAATGATTTTATCCTGATTTTGCTACTATTGTTTTCTTCTCCATTTTTGATACTTCAAAAATCGACCAGGCGCTGAATGGTCCAGAAGGCTGCAGCACTGCCGATAACATAAGGCGGCAAGGCCGAGGCCCACGCCATTCGTGGCATGTTCATGCGGCGGATAATGGCTCCAGCCAGTGCAATGATGGAGAGTACGCAAACGATAAAGAAAAGCTGACCGATCTCAACGCCGACGTTGAA
>NZ_JASJGN010000204.1:0-5645 GCF_033791525.1 Desulfosarcina sp. | reverse complement strand
AGGATATTGCCGCGAACCGACCAACCAAGCTTTTTAACGGGCACTCGGGCACCAAAGTCCGAACGGCTTCATTTGCCAATGCGTCCGGCAAATGAAATAACAGAAATTAGCACCAGAGCAAAGTTCCTTTCGGATAGGTGGCCATTCGTGGCCTGAAAAAGCTTTTTACGAATCCGTCAATAAATGGAGGCCAATCCCATGCGCGCACGGCTGCTCGATCACCTGGCCGGTGAAATCGACATTTTAAAAGGAAACGGACTCTACAAAGATGAGCGGGTGATCGTCTCCGCCCAGCAGGCCGCCATTACGGTCGACAGCGGAAAAACCGTCTTGAACTTTTGCGCCAACAACTATCTGGGGCTGTCCAACCATCCGCGACTGGTCGAAAAAGCGCAGGCGGCCCTTTCCGCCTATGGCTTCGGCATGTCCTCCGTTCGCTTTATATGCGGCACCCAGGTTATCCACAAAACCCTGGAAGCCAGAATCAGCGGCTTTCTGGGCACTGAAGACACCATTTTATACAGTTCCTGCTTTGACGCCAACGGCGGCCTTTTCGAGACCCTGCTGAACGAGAACGACGCGGTGATCAGTGACGCCCTGAACCATGCCAGCATCATCGACGGGGTCCGCCTGTGCAAGGCCCGACGCTTCCGCTACCGGAACAACGACATGGCTGACCTGGAGCAACAGCTTAAAGCCGCTGCCGAATGCCGCTTCCGCCTCATCGCCACTGATGGGGTCTTTTCCATGGACGGCATCATTGCCAATCTGAAAGGCATCTGCGACTTGGCGGACCAGTACGATGCCCTGGTGATGGTGGACGACTCCCATGCTGTCGGCTTTGTCGGTGATCACGGCCGGGGGACGCCGGAGTACTGCGGCGTGTCCGAGCGGGTGGACATCATCACCGGCACGTTAGGCAAGGCACTCGGCGGCGCTTCGGGTGGATACACCTCCGGCCGCAAGGAGATCATCGCCTGGCTGCGTCAGCGCTCCCGGCCCTACCTGTTTTCCAACTCGCTGGCACCGGTCATCACGGCCACTTCCATCGCCGTGCTGGACTTGCTCGAGGAGCGTTCGGACCTGCTTGTCCGACTCAACGAAAACAGCCGCTATTTCAGGCAGGGCATGCAAGCGGCAGGATTCACCCTGGTGCCCGGCGAGCACCCCATCATTCCAGTGATGCTGGGAGACGCGGTGCTGGCCCAGAAATTAGCGGCACGGATGCTGGACGAAGGCATTTACGTGGTGGGTTTCAGCTTCCCGGTGGTGCCTAAGGGCCAGGCCCGCATCCGCACCCAGATGTCCGCCGCCCACACCCGTGAACACCTGGACCGGGCAATCGCTGCCTTCATCAAGGTGGGCAAAGCACTTGACGTCATCCACTAGCAGACGAAGGCAGGTGTTCGTATGGAAACCATGAAAGCCATTGTCAAGCTGAAACCCGAAACCGGTGTCTGGATGGACCACGTGCCGTTCCCGAGCATCAGCCACAATGACGTGCTGATCAAAGTGGTCAAAACCGCCATCTGCGGAACGGACATTCATATCTACAATTGGGATGCGTGGTCCCAAAAAACCATCCCCACGCCGATGACCATCGGCCACGAATTCGTAGGCATCATTTCCGAAATCGGCAGCGAAGTCCGGGGTCTGAAAGAGGGGGACCGGGTGTCGGCTGAAGGTCACATCACCTGCGGTCATTGCCGCAACTGCCGGGCCGGCAAGCGCCACCTGTGCCGCAACACCATTGGTGTGGGGGTCAACCGACCCGGCTGCTTCGCCGAGTACATCAGTGTGCCGGCATCCAATGTGTTTCGGGTGCCGGGCACGATCGACGACGATATTGCCGCCATCATGGACCCGTTTGGCAATGCCGCCCACACCGCCCTATCCTTCGATCTGGTGGGTGAAGATGTGCTGATCACGGGTGCCGGCCCCATCGGCATCATGGCCGTGGCCATCGCCCGCCATGTGGGGGCCCGGCATGTAGTGGTCACCGATGTCAATGACTATCGACTGCAGATTGCCGCCCGTATGGGAGCTACCGCGGCCATCAATGTGACCCAAACGACCATTGCCGACACGGTAAGGCAACTGGGCATGAAAGAGGGATTTGATGTGGGCCTGGAAATGTCCGGCAACATGCAGGCCTTCAGGGAGATGCTCCAGGCCATGAACTATGGCGGACAGATTGCCCTTCTGGGCATCCCGGCCGGCGAGGTCTCTTTGGACTTGACGCAGATCATCCTCAAGGGATTGAAGATCAAAGGCATATACGGCCGTGAAATGTTCGAAACCTGGTACAAGATGACCAGTATGCTCCAGAGCCACCTGGATATATCGCGGGTGATCACCCACCGGTTCGCGGTGGACAACTTCCAGCAGGCTTTCGATGTGATGCACTCCGGTCGGTCGGGCAAAGTGATCATGGACTGGGTATAGTGTCCATCCACAAACGGCATCTTTCGGCCCAGGCCGGTGTTCTCACGATATTTAGCACGAAGTGAAGCGTCAGCGCTATCCTCGACGTAGCGCTGCTACGCCTCCGGTTTCAAAATCGCTGCGGCCTTGGCCTGAACCAAAATCTACCCTTTGTGGACAGGCACTAATTTGGCAGAATTAAGTAAATATAATGGGTGTTTAGGGAGGGATCATTTTTGCCGATTTCCGATGAAGTGACCGTTCACGGTTTACCGTTATCGGTTCACGGTTAAGAAATGCATCAGTGGCCTGGACAGACGGACAGCCAGAAAACACATCGAGGCGGACAATCATCTGTTTCCATTGGAAAACTATTGAAAAAAGGGCAACGGCCGGAAAATTTCCCGGCCGTTGCCCTTTTCATTTATGCATCGCTCGCGGCAGGATGCCGCACCACCAATCCCAAAATTCCGAAATTCCTCAAACCATCAATTGATTGGTCCTATTCTTCTCCGCAGGACCGCCGACGTTTGTTCTCAGCCTTTTGAATACCGGAAAGCCACGTCTTAACCTTTGATCACCCGGGGTATCAGCATCTGGTGCTGGGGGCAGATCGATTTTGGGTTCTGGTAGACACAGCCGGCAAAGGCGGCGAGGTAGCGCCTGATTTCCGACATTTTGACCACCTCATCCACAAAACCATTGCGGGCACAGTAGCTCGGCCGGGAATAGTCGTGGTACTCCTGGGCCATCTGGTTCATCTTGTCAATGACCGGCTGCAGCGGTTTGCCGGCACCCTTCTCTTTGACCAGGCGTCGTGAAAAACTGGCGGCGGCGGCCGTCTCCCCGTGCATCACGTATATTTCCGTCGTGGGTACGCCCAGGGTCAGGGCGTTGTGCCGGTTGGCCGTAGGGCCGCCCATCACATAATGGGCGGCGGCGGTGCCTTTGCGCAGCACCATCAGCAACTGGGGAACGTCGGTGGATTGGATCGAGTAAATCAGGGACTGGCCCAGGCCCAGCAATTCGGCCTTTTCGGCGATGTCGCCCACGTCGATACCTGACGTGTCCTGGAACCAGATGATGGGCACCCGGTCGCGGCCGCACAGGGTCACAAACTCGTTCATCTTGATCAGCCCCTGACGGTAGAGTTTACCGCCGATTCCGGGGTAATCAGCGTATTCCGGGTAGCTTTCACCCAGCCACCCCTGGCGGTTGCCGATAACGCCCATCAGATAGCCGTCGATTTTAACCAGGCCCGTGTAAATCTCTGGACCGTAACCCGGCTTGAATTCCATATGTTCGCTGCCGTCAACGATGCGGGCCAGCACCTGGTCGAAGTCGTAGATCTGTTTCTGGTTGAAGGGAACCAGGCTGTAAATATCCTCGGCTGGGAAAAGGGGCGCTTTGGGTTCGGCCACCCGGAAGAACTTGGGGTTATAAGCCGGGATGTCCTTCATGTAATCCTTGATGCCGTCCAGCACCTGGGATTCCTCCTCGTAGACATATCTGAAAAAACCCGTACCGTCGTAGTGGACATCCACCGACCCCGGCGGTTTGGCTTTAAATTGTTTAGCCGCATCGATCAGGGCCTCGGCCCCCTCTTCGTCGAAAAAACCCTTTGGCGACATGCCGCTTAGGATGCCGCCGCCGCCCACAGCCATGTTGCAGTCCTTGTGTGCGAACAGGACCGTCGGGCTGATAGCCTGGTATCCGCCGCCGGCCGGATTGGTGCCGTAGATGGCAGCCAGAATCGGAATGCCTTCCTGATTCAATTCCGCGTGGCGGAAAAAAGTGGTGCCGCCACCGCGCCGGTCGGCGTAAAATTTTTCCTGCTCCGTCAGCTTCACCCCGCTGCAATGCACCAGCCAGACCAACGGGATGTTCAAGCGTTTGGAAAGGTCGGTGACCCGCAGGATATTTTCGTATTGTCCGGGCAGCCAGGCACCGGCCATCACCTTGTTGTCGAAACCGATGATCACGGCCCACTTCCCTGAGATTTTGCCGAGACCGTCCACCACGTTGGTGGTGCCCTCTTCGTTGTCTTCCGGGTTGTACAGGGTGTGCAAGGGGCACCAGGTACCCGGGTCCACCAGATAGTTCAGCCGCTGCCATACCGTCATCTGGCCACGGGCATTGATTTTTTCTTCGGAGAATCCGGCCTGTTTAACCTTCTCCACTTCCTTTTTCAGCTGGGCTTCAACATCTCTGATCTGCTTGACATTTTCTTCGGCGCTCTTGATCTGTCCGGCATTCATCTCCCGCCCGAAAACCGGCATTTTCTCAAAATACGGTCTCATGGTTTCACTCCCGAATCGATTTAAGTGTTAATTCTTTCATCTACGATAGGCCATTGTCCCTTTTCTATCAATACGTCTCTGAGCACCTTTAAAGCGGTGTTTACCGTCGGGATGCCGCCGTAAGTAAAGGTCTGGAAAATCACCTCGGCAATCTCCTGTGATGAACAGCCTACATTCAATGCAGCCTGAATGTGCAGCTTGAGCTCCTCCGGCCGTGACAGCACCGTCAACACGGCCACCGTCACCAGTTGACGCGTCGGGTGGGGAATCTTCTCCCGGGCATACAGTTTGCCGGTGATAAAAAGGGATAGCTCCTTTCCCAGAACCTTATCAAAATCTCGCCACAATTCGAAGGGTTTTTCGCCCTCGACCCCCCTAAAGTAAAGGGCTCCGGTCGCTTTCGTTTTTTCGATGATGTCCTCACTCACGGTATCTGTCCTTTTTTGGCGTTTTAGTCAGAAGTGGTAGGTTGTGATCCGGATCAAGGCCGCAGCATTATTGAAACCGCAGGCGTAGCAGCGCTACGTCGAGGATGGCAATACCGTGAGAACGTAGAGCCGGGCCGCAAGATGCCATTTCTGGATGAAACGTTTTATCGGTTGGCCTTCCTGTACCCCAGCTGGTCCAGGGCGATGATCCACTTGCAGATGTTGGCCGACCCCTCCACCATGTAATAGGTCGGCGTGTCACGGTAAAACCGTGCCACCGGGTACTCCGTCGAGTAACCGTAGGCCCCGAGGATGCGCATGGCATAGTTCGAGGCCTTGCTCACCGTCTCTCCGGCAAAGTACTTGGCCATGGCCACGTCCAGCCCGTTGTTCAACCGGCCCTGGTCCTTGGCCCAGGCCGCCTTGTACACCAACAGCCGCGACGCCTCGATCTCCGTGGCCATCTGGGCGATCATGTCCTGGTTCATCTGGT
>NZ_JASJGN010000203.1:0-4553 GCF_033791525.1 Desulfosarcina sp. | reverse complement strand
ATTCACCCGGACCCAGCAGCTGCGGTATGTCATCTTCCCCCAGGCCCTGCGCCGGATCATGCCGCCCCTGGCCGGCCAGTTCATCTCCACCATCAAGGATTCGGCCATCGTCTCGGTGATCTCCATCCAGGAACTGACCTTTCAGGGCATGGAACTCATGGCCGCCACCTTTCTCACCTTCGAGGTCTGGATCACAATCCTGGCCATCTATTTCGTGATCTGCCTGGTCTGCTCCCTGCTGGTCGAGCGGTTTGAGCTGCACCTGAAAAAAGAAGCCCGACCCGCCTGACGGTATCGGGCCCGGCGAGGGGTCCAATTTCCACCGCAGCCACAACCGACAGGTTCCAGCGGCGCCGGGAGCGGCGACCTTTACACCAAGCCGGATTTAATCTAAGTTACAGCAACCCGATTCCGGGCATCCATTTTGCATTGACCGGTTAGCGGTAGCAGGAAAATGCGCCCATGGAGAATAAAATTGAGTAGGATATGAACCCACACGAACGCTGAGGAGTGTTTATGTTTACCGCCCAGGACATTCTGGATATTGCCATACGACTGGAAAAAAACGGCGAGAAAACCTACCGGGACGCCCGGTTGCATATATCGGGTGATGCGTTAAAGACCCTTCTGGCATGGATCGCCCAGGAAGAGCACAATCATGCCCGCTGGTTTACCGAGTTGAAAAACCGATTGACCCAGGGTGAGGATCACCATCTGATGGCGGAACTGAGCCGAGCCCTGGTGGAGGATGTAATCCAGGGGCAGGCCTTTTCCCTGGAGGAGGTCGATTTTGAAACCATCGACAGCCCGGACAAAATGCTCCGCACTTTTATCGGGTTCGAAGACGATACCATCGCATTTTACGAGGTTCTTAAAACCTTTATCGACGAAACGGCCATCGCCGCGCAACTGGAACAGATCATTCTCGAAGAGAAGAAACACATGGCAACGTTCCAAGAGATGTTGGCAGGGGATTGAACCACCCACGCATGCCGACAGCCCTTTTCCACCCTCGGGAAAGGCGCACCAACCAGCGTCTTTTTTCCCGACGGGTCATATTTTTTCCGACATCCGCCAATGGACGCCACTGCCTTGACTTTGCACAGCCTTCCCTTTATGGTACGACGGTTTAAAAATACCGGCCCGCGGGCCTGCCGATAAGGAATACCGATATCAATGGACAAACCATCAGATCAAACGCCCCAATTGCTGTTGCTGGTGGCCGGCGTCAAAGGGGCCATCGGCACCACGCTGGCGGCTGCCGTTGCCGCCATGCAGGAGAACCCATCGCTGATTCTATCCGGACTCACCACCGCCGAGAAGTTTGTTTTTCTGGGTGGCTGTTCCTCCGTCGCCATAGCCGGTTGGGATTTGTCCGCGGATGGCATCACCGACGCCATCACCCGTCACGGTGTGCTGCCCGAGGGCATGTGGCGACCCTATGAATCACGTCTGACACAGATATCCGTTTTTGATGCCCCCGAGGCGGCGCTGTCCATTGCAGACCAGGTCAAGCAGCTGCAGGCGGATATCCAGCAATGCCGCGATCGATGTCCAGATGCCCGTCCCGTATTGCTCAACCTGCTGCCGGCAACCCGCGACATCTCCGATCCGGCGCGCTTCACGAGTGTCGACCAACTCCTCAGCCAACCCGGTGCGGGCATCCTGCCTGACCTGGCCTATGTGATCGCAGCCATCGACGCCGGCATCCCGGTGGTCAACTTCACCCCCAACACCGTGGAACTGCCCGCCATCTGCAACCTTGCCGTGGCCAACGGGGTTCCCATCGCCGGCCGCGACGGCAAGACCGGCCAGACCTATTTCAAGGTGGTCCTGGCCTCTGCCCTGAAAGCCCGGGGCCTGTATGTGGACGGTTGGTACAGCCTTAACATCCTGGGCAACGCCGACGGTCTGAACCTGATGGAACCGGACCATGCCTGCGGCAAGCTGAACAACAAAACCAACCTGCTGGACGACATCCTCGGCTACTCAGTGGGTGAACGCTACGGCCGGTCGGCCCACAAGGTGCACATCGACTACTATCCGCCCCGGGGCGACGCCAAGGAGGCCTGGGACGTCATCGACGTCAGGGGAATTTTCGGCATGCCCATGAGCCTTCGCCTCAACCTGCAGGGCCGGGACTCTATCCTGGCCGCCCCCATGACCCTGGACCTGGCCCGCTGGGCAGCCGCCCTTCAAGTCGCCGGGTTCGCCGGCCCCGTTCCCGACCTGGGGTTTTATTTCAAGAAACCTGTGGGTAACAGCGCGCCGCTAACCTTCGAAGACCAGCTTGCCGCCCTGGAAAGTCTGGAATCCCGGATCGAATCCCGCATCAACAGAGATGACAATAGAATATAATCAACTTTACGCTGTATCAGGCTTTAAGAAAGCGTTCCTGGCAAGGCTATAGGGAGAAAGCCGTATTTTGGTATACTGCGACGACCGATAACACAGTCCAAGGGCGCTTTCCTAAAGCCTGCAGAGAGAGGATACCCCATGATTTTTGGCTATAGCACCAACGCCTTCGTGAAATATTCGCTGCTGGATTCCTTTGACATGATCGCCCGGCTGGGCTTTGCCGGTGTGGAGATCATGTGTGACCAGCCCCACCTTTACCCGCCCGAATATGACAACGCCGCGCTGACGAAAGTAAAGGCCTCGCTGGAAAAAAACGGTCTGAAGCCCACCAACCTGAACAGCTTTACGCTGTTTGCGGTGGGCGACACCTACCTGCCGTCCTGGATCGAACCGGAGGCCGAGCGCCGACGGATCCGCGTTGACCACACCCTGGCCTGCCTGGAGGTTGCCGCATTCATCGGATGTCGCAATATTTCGGTGCCGCCGGGAGGACCGCTGCCGGAAAACATGACCCGCAAGGAGGCCCTGCATCTGTTCCACCAGGGAATGGACCAGGTCATCCCCAAAGCAGAGGAGTTGGGGGTGCGGTTGCTCATCGAGCCCGAGCCGAACCTGCTCATGGAGCGCACGGCGGAGATCAAACCTTTCGTATCCGAGATCCAGACGCCGGCCGTCGGCATCAACTTCGATATCGGCCACTTCTACTGCGCCGGCGAAGACCCGGCCGCCGCCTTCGAAGAGCTGTACCCCTGGGTCGGCCACATTCACATTGAGGACATCGCTCCCACCCGCGAGCACAATCATCTCATCGCCGGCCTGGGCGCCATCGACTTTCCATCGGTTTTCACTGCCATGAAGCGGTCAGGTTACCAGTATGACATGAGCCTTGAGCTCTACCCCTACACGGATCGCCCCGAAGCGGCCGGCAAGGATAGCCTGGCCCACCTGCTACCGTTGCTGCGGGAGGCGGGACTGCATGATTGAGGGTTGAACCGGAGGCCAACCCATTTTCCGGAATCTTAAAATTATTCAAGGTCTTCTCCTATCAGAAGGGAACTTTTCTGACTTGTCAGGATCTGTTTCCTGATAGCATAAAATACAACCTCATTCGGTATTAACCCGCCTCAAGCTTCATAGCAGTTAATCGCACGTTTCAGAAGTTGTGGGGTATGATCTGGTTATTGCTGAAATCCTCCCGCAATAGAGGGACGTCAAATTTAGTTCTGGTTTGAACCTAAATTCATTTGATGCCATCGGACCACTTTGGTTTGAACAGGCAATCGTAAGAGGCCTCCGCTGAAATTTGCTGGGATTGACCTTCTATTTTTAGATCAGTTGGAAGATGGGGATAAAATTCACATGCCGAGTTGCCAAACGGTTTTTTTTGTATTTGATATATTTTGAATATGCGATAATTTTGGGACGATTTTCGGCAGTACCGTATGTGATTATCCAAACCAGGGAGTCATAAATTATAAACGCGTTTCCTGATAATGTGCTGGAATTGATCAATGCAAACCTTGGTGGCTTCAATAATGCGTTGGGGCTTCAGTTTACAAAAGCTGACCCGGATGAATACGTGGCTGAAATGGAGATTACCGACCGTCATCTACAACCCTATGGCCTGGTACATGGCGGAGTCTATGCCGGTATGATCGAAACCCTGTGTTCCACCGGTGCGGCCTTGACGGTCTGGGGAGAGAGTAAAACCACGGTCGGTTTGGAAAACAACACTTCGTTCCTGAAAGCCGTTCGTGGTGGCCGACTGCGCTGCACGGCCAGGCCGCTGTTACTGGGGAAACGGACACACGTCTGGGAGGCCGGCATTCATGATGATCAAGGCCGCCTGGTGGCCTCAGGTCGGATCCGTCTAATGGTCCTGGAGCCAGGGGCCGCAGTCGCCGGAAGGGAGGTAAGCATGCAGGTGAAAAATGATCCCGCCCGGTAACCCTACACCAAGCGGACCCGTTTTTCCCAGCTCTCTTCCTTTTTCAATTTCATACGCAACAACATCAATCCCGAACTTCGTAACCCATGCGATAGACCCATAATCCGAACGCTTTATCGCGTAAGAGTGCCTTTGAGATGGAATATCATCGAAAAGGAAAACTGGGGAAGGTCATTTCCGGCGCCCCCCCTTACCGCCACCGCCACGACCGCGGCCTCCTCCTGTCCCATCCCTTCGACCTTTACCA
>NZ_JASJGN010000202.1:0-9685 GCF_033791525.1 Desulfosarcina sp. | reverse complement strand
ACCGCCGTTTGAGTGCGCAGGGTCTGTGGCCGGTCAAGATCGTTCCGGCAGATGAAAACCTGGAAACCGAAGACATCCTGGAACTGGTCAATTCCGGAGCGATCGCGCGTACGGTCTGTGATAGCCACATTGCCAATGCCTGGGCGGACATTCTCACCGACATCCGCGTATCCGGCGATGTAACCTTTCGAAAGGGCGGAGATATTGCCTGGGCAGTGCGTAAAACCAGCCCGGCGCTCAAGGCCAGCCTGGATGATTTCGCCAGGACCCATCAGAAAGGGACCCGTCTGGGCAACATCTTTTTTAAGCGTTACTACGAAAATACGACCTGGATTAAAAACCCGCTGGCCGGTGGTTCGGAAAAGAAGCTGGCGGCCTATGCCCCGCTATTCAAAAAATATGCGACCCGATACGGATTCGACTGGCGGTTGATCAGCGCCATAGCCTACCAGGAATCGGGCTTTGACCATAGCAAGGTAAGCCCGGAGGGAGCAGTCGGCATCATGCAGGTCCGGCCCCAAACTGCAGCTGATCCGAAGGTTGGGATTCCCGACATCAGCAGCGTGGAAAACAACATCCAGGCGGGGGTCAAGTATTTGAAGTTTCTGCAAGACCAATATTTTGACGATGCGGCCATTCGTCCCCGGGATCAAGTGCGCTTCAGCCTGGCCGCCTACAACGCCGGTCCGGTCAGGATGCGCCGGGCCAGAAAAAAAGCCATGAAAATGCATCTGGACCCCAACCGGTGGTTTCGCAATGTGGAAATCGCGATGCTGAAAATCGTCGGTCAGGAGACCGTGCGCTATGTCAGCAACATCAATAAATACTACGTCATCTACAGCAATGCTTACCAGCAGGTCGAGAAGCGTGAAGCGGCCATCCAGCGGATAAAAAAATAGTCATGATCAAATTCATCCACAGCGCGGACATCCACCTGGACAGCCCGCTGCAGCGCCTCGAAGCTTACGAAGGGGCACCCGTCGAGGAAATACGCCAGGCGTCGAGACGGGCGTTTGAGAACCTGGTTGACCTGGCCATCGATGAAGCCGTGGATTTCGTGCTGATTGTCGGCGACCTGTTCGATGGCGATTGGAAAGATTACAACACCGGCCTTTATTTCATCAAGCAGGTCAGGCGGCTCAGCGAGACCCGGATTCAGGTGTTCATTATTTCGGGCAACCACGACGCGGCCGGCAAGATGACGCGAACCCTGCCGTACCCTGACAGCGTCCACGTGTTATCATCCAGAAAACCCGAAACCCAAATCATCGAAGACCTGAACGTGGCGGTTCACGGGCAAAGCTTTTCAAAGGTTGCCATTACGGACAACCTCGCCCTCGACTATCCGGACCCGGTTCCCGGGCATTTCAACATCGGCATGTTGCACACCAGCCTCACCGGCAGGGAAGGGCACGAAAACTACGCCCCGTGTTCGCTCGATGACCTAATCAACAAAGGCTACGACTACTGGGCCCTGGGGCACGTACACCAGTTTGAGCGGGTTGCCGATAATCCGCCGGTCGTGTTTCCCGGGTGTGTCCAGGGACGCCACATTCGGGAGTCCGGCGTCAAGGGGTGTGTGCTGGTGACCGCGGAAGAGGGGACGTCCCCTGAGATAACTCGTCACGACATCGATGTGATCCGGTGGGAACGGGTGCATGTCGATCTGGAGGGCATGACCCGTGTCGATGAGATCCTTGAACGGTTTCTGACGATCTTCGAAGACGTCATCGATCGGCATGACCCCAAACCGGTTATTGCCCGGGTGGAATTTGGCGGTGAAACAGACTTTCACGACCAGATCGCAGCCGACCCCGAACACCTCAAGCACGCGGTCCGGTCAATGGCGATCGCCCATTTTGGCGACCGGGCCTGGATCGAAAAAGTAAAAGTCAGAACCCGACCCAAGATCAGGTCGGTTGCCGACCCGGGGCCATTGCGCGAGTTGAGCGCGCTGGTGGACGAACTGATGTCCAATGACCCGGAATTGCTGGACCTGGGCAAGGCGTTGTCGAACCTTTTTCAAAAACTGCCGCCGGATTACCGCCAGGGGGACGCAAGGCTCCAGCCGGATGCTCCGGAGCAGCTGCGCGAACTGGTGGTGCAGGCCCATGCGCTGTTGGTGAACCGCATGAAAAAGGAGGCCGCTGCGTCATGAAAATCAGGAGCATCCGGCTAACCGCCTATGGCCCTTTTACCGACGTGACCATTGATCTGCCCAACAGTGGACCGGATTTTCACATGCTGTTCGGACCCAACGAAGCGGGTAAAAGCTCGGCCTTGAAAGCTATCCGGCACATGCTTTTCGGCATACCGGCAAGGGAACCGGTTAATTTTCTTCACGGCTACCCCAAGCTTCGCGTCGGGGCCAGGCTGGTTAACGGCAACGGAGACGAAATCGAGTTTCTTCGCCGCAAGGGGCGCGCCAAAACATTGCGCGGTAAGGACGACGAAACCGTGCTGGACGATGACGCATTGGCTCATTTTCTGGGCGGTGTCAGCCCTAGCGTGTTCGAGCAGATGTTTGCCATCGGCCATGACGACCTGATCCAGGGCGGTGAGGAGATCATATCCGGCAAAGGCAACATCGGGGAGGCCCTCTTCGCTGCCGGTGCAGGCCTGATCCGGCTTCAGAACGTTCAACAGGATCTTGAAAGTGCATGCGGCGCGCTCTTCAAGCCCAGCGGGTCGACGCCATCGATCAACCAGGCGATCAAGGCGATCAAGACCGCACGCCAGGAGCAAAAGGATGCCCTTTTGCTGCCAAAGACATGGAAGGCGCACAATCTCGAGCTGAGCGATGCCCAAAATCGGATGGATGAAGTAAAAGCAACACTCGGGGCCCACAAACAAGGACAGGCCAGGCTCGAGCGTACGCAAGAAGCGCTGCCGTCGATCGCCCGCAAAAAAGAGATCGACAACGCCCTTGTGGCTTATCGGGGGGTGCCGGATCTTGCGGATGATTTCGGAGACAAGCGACGTGACGCGGAAAAAGATCTGAAAATGGCGACCCGGGATGTGGCGCGTTCCAGGGACGCCATCGAGAAAATCAGTCGGGAGATAGATGCCCTGCCGGTTCATCAGGCCCTGCTTGAAAATGCCGCCGCCATCGAATCGCTCCAGCAGGAGCTGGGCGGCTTTCGCAAAGCCCAGAAAGACCGGCCCGGACTCCACGGCCGCATGCGCACGTTGCAGAAACAGGCCTCCGACACGCTTGAGGAGATCAGCGCGGACATCTCTGGTGAGGCGTCCGGGGATTTCAAGCTACCTCCATCGACCGTGGGTGAGATCCAGGAACTTGGAAAGGCATACGAACGGTTGAGCGTCAGGCAGGAATCGGCCGCCGAGCAGCAGCGCAAACGCAAAATCTGGTTCAGCCAGCTGACCGATCAACGCCGCGCGATGTTGACGCCCGTGGATGTGTCCCATCTCGAACATGCCCTGCAGGCAGCAATGGCGGCTGGCCCCATCGAAACACAGATGGAAGAGATGCGCACTATCAGCGATGCGCTCGAGGGAGAACTGAACCGCACCCTGAAGCGGCAGGCGCTCTGGCATGGTTCGTTGGCGGACATCGACGAACTGCCGCTGCCATCCAAAGCGACCATCGATCGGTTCAACGCCGGCTTTGACGCGTTACAGCGCGCACTTGAAAAACAGCGCGAGGCAAAGGCCTCGACGGAGGGCGAGATCGCTCAGACCCAGGCCGATATTCAGGCCATCGATTGGGCCCGGGAAGTGCCCACCGAAACGGATCTGAAAACCATCAGGGCCCTGCGGGACAGAGGGTGGGGGGTGATTCGGCAGACGCTGGATGGCCAGGTGCCCCCGCCGGAAATATCCCGGGACTATTTAAGCCATTTTGAGGATGCCTCGGATCTGCCGGGTGCATTCGAAAAGAGCATGGTTCGGGCGGATCACGTCTCGGATCGTCTCCGGCGCGAAGCCGACCAGGTCAGCAAGAAAGGGTTGCTCGAAGCCCAGAAAGAGAAGTTGGAAAAAGCGCTTAGCGATGTATCCGCGGCGCTTGAAACGTCTCTATCGCAACACCGTGAACTGGAAACCGGGTGGCAGCAGGTGTGGGAACCGGCGGGCATAACCCCGCAAACACCGGGGGAGATGCGGGGCTGGCTGGCCGAGATCGAATCACTGCGGGACAAATTGGCCGATTGGCGATCCAGAAAGCGCCAGTCGGAAACGCTTGCTGCCAGATTGGCGGCCCTCAAATCGGATTTGATGACGGCGCTCGAGGCCGCCGGGATTCCCCGGCGCCCAAAGCATCCGCTGTCCGGGCTGATACGGACGGCCCAGGCGTACATTAAGGCCCAAAGGGACCTCGAATCCGGGATCGCCACTGCGGACAAAGAATTGATCCGCCTCGAGGCGGAGATGGAGGAGGGGGCGTCAGCTTTCTCGGAGCTTGCGGATACCCTTTCCCGGTGGAAAACCAGCTGGGAAAATAGTGTTAAAAAAATTGGCATCCGAGCCGAAGCCAATCCAACAGCGGCACTGGCCGTCATTGAGAGCATCCGTGAATTCAGGAACAAAATTAGTGAAGCCGACGTGTTGCGCAAACGCATCGATGGTATAGACCGGGATTCGGCAGTATTCACGTCCCGGGTGGATGAACTGGTCGAGGCCCTCGCACCGGATCTCAAAGCCGAATCCCGGGACCGGGCCGCCGAACTGCTAAATGGCCGGTTGACCCATGCCCGCAAAGATGAGTCCCGGCACGCAGGCCTCGTCGAACGGCTGGAATCGTCAAAAAAAGAGCTGGAAGATGCGCAGCGGCGGCTTTTTGAATGCCAGGCGCTGATCGAATCCCTGTGCAAAGCGGCCCATTGCGCCAATGCCGAACTGCTGGCCGAAACGGAAAAACGGGCCCGGGAACGCAAGGCCTTGGTCACAGATCTAAGGGGCATCGAGCAGCAGCTGCGCAGGTTGAGTGCCGGGGCAACGGTGGACGCCTTTATTGATGAGGCTTCGTCAATGGATGCCGACAGCATCGCTCCTGAACTTCAGGAACTGGATGAGGCAGCGCAAGCCCTGGAAAAGGAGCGTTCGGCGCTCGACCAGCAAATCGGTGCCCTGAATGCCAGGCTCGAACAGATGGACGGCAGATCCGCGGCCGCCATGCACGCCGAGAATGCCGAGCGCCTGCTGGCCGACCTCGAGTCAGACGTCGAGAAATATGCCCGCTTTAAAATTGCATCGATCATTCTTTCCCGAACCGTCGAACAATACCGAGAAAAACACCAGGGACCGCTGATCCGACGGGCCAGCGAACTTTTCTCCCAGATGACCGGCGGTGCCTTCAGCCGGCTGCGGGCGGAATACGATGAGCGGGGCAACCCGGTCCTGGTCGGCATCCGGCCACAAAGCGACGCCCAGGTCACCGTCGACGGCATGAGCGACGGCACCGCCGACCAGCTTTACCTGTCCCTGCGTCTGGCCAGCCTGGAGCAGTACCTGGAACACAACGAACCGCTACCCTTCGTGGTGGACGACATCCTCCTGCGATTCGATGACGAGCGGTCCCTGGCCACGTTAAGCGTATTGTGCGAACTGTCCCGAAAAACGCAGGTGATCTTTTTCACGCATCACCGCCACCTGGTGGAATTGGTTGAGGCGCGGTCACCGGATTTGGCAATCGCGCAGCATACGCTGGGTTCAGGTTAATGGTTTCGGGTTCTGGGTTAAGGCTCAGGGTTCTGGGTTCAGGGTTAAGGGTCCAGGGTTAAGGTTCAGGGTTCAGAGTTCCTGGCACTGGCTTTGCGCTTTCAGCCTATGAGCTCACCAGCTATTATATTCATGGGATTGATTTCTATTTTTTGGTCGGCGTGCGATGAGTTTGGTGTACGTTTACAAATAGTAGATTTTGGTTCAGGCCAAGGCCGCAGTGATTTTGAAACCACAGGCGTAGCAGCGCTACGTCGAGGATTTCAAAATCACGAGAACACAGGCTTGGGCCTAAAGATGCTATTTGTGGACGTACACTAGTTGGTGCCCTGCTTCTGTTTCAGCATCTTCATCACCTGCTCCATCTGTTCCGGCGTCAAGGTTTTACCGGATGTGCCCATGGCGCCCATATCGGTGTTCATCTGGCGATAGTCAGACGGCACGACGAATAATTGCGGATCCTGCCGGTCGACGACAATATTGGAATATTCGATCTCGATATCCTGGCTAATGCCCTTCTCGCTGGCCGTACCTTCAAAACGCACGGGAATATTCTGTTTGTTCAGCCAGGCAAATCCTGAAAAAGCATCTTCACCCTTCTTGGTGGACTCGATCTTATACTTGGTGGCCTTCTGGCCGCTGACCTTCTCCGTGCCCATTTTGGTCATTTTGAGCTCCCCGTCGCGGATCATGCTCGCCGGGTCCTTTCGGGCCCCTGGATGCTCATTGGCCATGACCATCTTCTGATCGGGCATGAGCGTCCACATCTGATCGTTTTCCCGGTCATTGATGATGGCCGTCTGGCGCCCGAAACTGGAGATTTCCCGTCGTTCTTTTCCCTTGATGGAATAGATCTTCCCCTGGATGACATAGGGCTGGGTCGTGCCCGCCTGTTTTATGGTCATGGTCATGTCGGCCGAAAACTCCACCTTGGGAGAGGGGAATGTGTCCGCCGCTCCGGAAAATGCCGCCAGCCACAGGATGAGGGTTGCGTAAAAAGTTACTCTGATCGGTTTTTTTATGTTCATCGGATGGCCTCCATTTTGAAACGAATGCGTGTTTATCGATGCGCAAATCAAAAAATAGGCATTCAGCCGGCAAAATCAATTTTAAGCTTGCGGGGATACGGAACTGCAAATCCGTGAACTGTTGATTGTTGTTGATTTTCGGCGATCGGTGAACCAGAAACTACCAGGCGGGGACCGGAGATCCCCGCAGATCCCGCTTCATACCGTCCGGTAGCTCAGTCGGCCGGCAGCAGCCTCTGTACCTTGAGGCGCTTGACCACGATTCTTATTTTGGCATCGATCAGTTTCTGTACGCTGCTCGGATCAATCGTTTCTGATTGCATGGACCAGACCAGTGATTCGCTACGGGCGTCATAAAGGTTGGTTTCCAGTCTGACATTGGTATGACGGCGGTAATATCCCGGCTCGTAAACATACCCCCCAACGTGGTTATAGTAACCGTAAAAGCTGTTATGGTAGGTTGCCGGACGGTAGGTGGCGGGCTGGTAAACTGTTTTTTCGTCTACACCGACAAGGTGGGTAATCAACACTGCATCGAAGCGGATGTCTTTGATTACCGCTTTGATATTCTCTTCGCTTGGCCGGGCATTATCGGGCATAACCGCAAACGCCGCGGTCGCCTTGATCTGATCCTCTGCAAGCCGGTCGACAAAGTTATTTTCAAATGCGCGGCGTGCGGTCACCTGATCTGCTATCCCGACGATGAGAATGTTGTCGAAAGGACCGCTGGTATACGCCTGGTCCCGCCATTCGGCGATCGGTTTGGCTGATGTGCAGGCCGCGAAAAGAGCTGCAACCCCGATCAGACACCAGATACTGGTTTGCCGCGATTTGACTTTCATTTGGGTCCTCTTTTTAAATGGTTAGTCGTGGTTTTCAAAAACCGGTTAATCTCGATGCTCAAAGTTAGGACACTTTTGGGGTGTTGTCGAATCCTTTCGTGTTTTTCACCGCAGACGCTCAGGGAACGAAAGCCAGTGATTAAGCCGTCAAAGCAGTCATTTTGTATACAAGTATTTGACATCTCTTTGGTGTTTCAATAGAAATCATACAGGGAAATTTCTCTTCTCTCGCCAACTACTTGCGAAGAGTTGCTCTTGGAACCACGGAAAACACAGAATACACAGAAGTTTTATTTAATCTTTTTTCAGTTTCTTTCGTGTGTTCCGTGATTGAAAAGGAAATAATGACCACAAACCCAAATGGCATAAAACCACTGAACAAACAGAAAGACCTCGTTTTCCAGAAAGAAAGTTATGCCCTCCGCGGTGCGGTTTTTGAAGTTTATCGTGAAATGGGGTGTGGGTTTTTAGAAGCGGTGTATCAGGAGTGTATGGAAAAGGAACTGCGACTCAGGCGTATTCCATTTATTGCCCAACAGGAATTAGAACTGAATTACAAAGGCGAACCTCTTGAGCGAACATACCAGCCGGATTTAATCTGCTATGATTCGATCATCCTGGAACTCAAGGCAGTTAGAGAAATTTGTGATGAACACCGTGCTCAGCTGCATAATTACCTGAAGGCAACAGGAATGAAGCTTGGCCTATTGGTCAACTTCGGACATTACCCGAAAGTGGAAATCGAACGGATTGTTAAATAGACCACGGAACACACGGAACACACGAAAAGAGCGTTTGAATAATAAAGAATCAAAACCACGGAATACACTGAATACACAGAATAACTGCTTATTTGAGAAAGAAGCTATGGTTTCATAGGTGTTATTTTTGGCAGTGTGTTGTGAAGTCGGGCGGAGCTTAAAATGAAGATTAGAAATTGCGTACGACACTGAATATGACCCTTTTTTTCCGTGTATTCTGTGTATTCCGTGGTTGAATAGTGCAAACATAACCTGTGATTCCAAACCAATAAGCGTTGCAAACCACGGAACACACAGAATACACAGAATTTTTATTTGATCTTTTTTCCGTGTCTTCAGAGTGTTCTGTGGCTAAAAGGGGAAAGGATATCCAGATGCCATTTTCCACTCCAGTCACCCTCGGCCGCACCAACCTCAAGGTTGGTCGGCTGGGAATTTCATCGAGCTTTGGCGCTCCGGCCGCCGCATACGAAGAGGCCTTCGAGCGGGGGTGCAACTACTTCACCTGGGGCACCTTCATTAGGGGCCGCTCCGGTCCGATGCGCTCGGCCATCCGCAACATTACAGCAGCCGGCAAGCGTGACGAGCTGGTGGTTGGCATGCTCACGTATGCCCACCACGCCTGGCTCACCGAGCATTTTTTCGTCAAGGGTCTCAAGACTGCCGGCCTGGAATACGCCGATGTACTTTTGCTGGGCTATTTTCCCAAGCGGCCGCCGCAGAAGGTCATCGACGGAGCGCTTAAACTCAAGCAAGAGGGCCTGGTGCGCTTCATCGGCCTGACCAGCCACAAGCGCAAGCTGTTTCCCGAACTCGCCCAAGAAGGTCTTTTCGATATATTTCATGTCCGTTACAACGCCGCCCACCGCGGTGTGGAAACTGAAACCTTTCCCCATCTCATTGGCGACAACCGTCCCGGAGTGGTGGGCTTCACGGCCACCGACTGGCGCAAACTTCTCGGAAAAAGAAAGCTGCCACACGGCGAAAGACCGCTGACCGCCGCCGAGTGCTATCGTTTCGTGCTGTCCCATCCGGATGTGGATGTTTGCATGATGGGGGCCAAAACGATGGACCAGATGCGGGAGAACCTGGCGGTACTGGAGCAGGGGCGGTTGACGGCGGAAGAGATGGAACGGGTGCGAATTATCGGCAAGCGTGTTTATGGGAAATGATAAACACCGACCGACAAGGGCGTGAAACCACGGAACACACGGAATACACGGAAAGAGCGTTTGTTTGAGAAATAAGAGATGTTGTCTGCAGAGCTGTTTTGGCCGTTTGAAGTGAAATTCAACGGACCGTACAAAAAGATTATAAACCACCGAAAAAACTGAATGTACCGAATAAATTCGGATCTATATACAATAAAAAGGTA
>NZ_JASJGN010000201.1:0-13839 GCF_033791525.1 Desulfosarcina sp. | reverse complement strand
TACGTTTTCTGCCATATGAATCCGAAGAGCAAATATTATGGTAAACCTTATGATGAAAGGCGCAAGACGCTCAAAAGTCTCTGTGAAAAGGCAGGGATCGAACCATTGGGATATCATGACATCCGGCACACAGTTGCCAAGTATCTCAATGATATTCAAAAAGTAGGGTTGAAAAAAGTTCAGCAGGTTCTCCGACATCGTCGGCAGACAACAACTGAAATCTACGTTGAGGGAAATTATACCGACACGAAGGCAGCTATAAAACTGCTCGAAATGGATAAACTCGTAAAATCGTCTAAAAATTCACTCAAAAATTCACTCAGTAAATAAAAAAGGGCTAACCATTTCTGGCTAACCCCTTGATTTTATGGCGGGAGCGACGAGACTCGAACTCGCGACCTCCGGCGTGACAGGCCGGCGTTCTAACCAACTGAACTACACCCCCGAAATGATATCAGCGTGTTGGCTGGTAGGCGGAACAGGGCTTGAACCTGTGACCCCCGGCTTGTAAGGCCGGTGCTCTCCCAACTGAGCTATCCGCCCGAATTTATAAAGAGCCTTCCTTCCCGTGCCGGCAAAAGAAGAAATGCTTAGCTACCAATTCACCCTAACAAAGTCAAGTCCAAAATCAGGACGCGAATACTATTTAATTGATAGATATCTGGGGCTGATCGGAGCCACCTTGTTCCACCGGAATGGGCATGTCATTGTTGGTGAACAGCCGCTCTCCCGGACTCAGCACCAGCGCATGAACCAGCACCTCGTCCATATGTTCCACCGTCACCACTTTCATCTGGCGGGTGACGATCTTGGGGATATCTTTAAGATCTTTCTCGTTTTCCTTGGGAATAATCACTTTACGGATCCCGCCCCGATGGGCGGCCAGCATTTTTTCCTTCAGGCCGCCGATGGGCAGAACGCGCCCACGCAGAGTGATTTCACCGGTCATGGCCACGTCCCGCCGAACCGGTCGGCGGGTCAGCGCAGACACCAGAGAGGTATACATGGAAATTCCGGCCGACGGGCCGTCTTTGGGAATGGCGCCTTCGGGAATATGGATGTGCAGATCCAGATCTTTGTAAAAATCTTTATGGATGCCCAGATTATCGGCTCGGGAACGCACGAAACTGACCGCAGCCTGGGCCGACTCTTTCATCACGTCACCCAGCTTGCCGGTTATACTCAGTTTCCCCTTGCCGGGCATGGTCAGCGTTTCCACATACAGCAGCTCGCCGCCAACCTGGGTCCAGGCCAGTCCAGTCACCAGGCCGATCTGATCCACTTCCTCGATCTGGCTGATCTTGAATGGCGGCGGCCCCAGAAGGCTGGCGATAGTGGTGGCTGAGATAATATGCTTTTTCTCCTCCTTCTGATTGACCACTTTTCGCGCGATCTTCCGACAGATGGAAGAGATCTCCCGCTCCAGGTTGCGCACACCCGCCTCACGGGTATAGCGCTGAATGATCATGTAAATGGCTGCCTTGGAGAATGCGATATTTTCATCCTTGAGGCCATTGGCGAGGATCTGCTTGGGCACCAGGAACGCTTTGGCGATGTTGTATTTTTCCAGTTCCGTGTAGCCGGGCAGCCGGATAATCTCCATCCGGTCCTGCAGCGGCAGCGGGATGTCCGGAAGCGTGTTGGCGGTGGTGATAAACAAAATATCCGACAGATCGTAATCCATGTCCAGATAATGGTCGTTGAAGCTGTAATTCTGCTCCGGATCCAGCACCTCCAACAGGGCGGATGAAGGATCGCCTCTAAAATCCATGCTCATCTTGTCGACTTCATCCAGACAGAAGACCGGATTGTTCACCCCCGCCTTTTTCAGGGACTGGATAATCTTTCCGGGCATGGCCCCGATGTAGGTACGACGATGGCCCCGGATTTCGGCCTCGTCCCTAACACCGCCCAGGGACAAACGCACAAACTTGCGCCCCGTGGCCCGGGAAACGGATTTTGCCAGCGAGGTCTTGCCCACACCGGGCGGGCCCACCAGACAGAGAATGGGGCCACGCAGTTTTTTCACCAGCGTCTGCACCGCCAGATACTCGAGGATACGCTCTTTGGGTTTTTCCAGACCGTAGTGGTCTTCGTTGAGTATTTTCTCCGCCTCGATCAGATCGTTGCGGATACGGCTTTTATTGAACCACGGCAGGCTGATCATCCAGTCGATATAATTTCTCACCACCGTGGCCTCGGCCGACATGGGCGTCATTAGCTTGAGCTTTTTGAACTCCTGACGGGCCTTGGTTGATGCTTCCTTGGACATGCGCTTGCGCTTGATCTTCTTTTCCAGATCCTTAAGCTCATCGCCCACCTCGTCATCGCTGCCCATCTCCTTTTTGATGGCGCGCATCTGCTCATTCAGGTAGTAGTTCTTCTGGGTCTTTTCCATCTGCTCCTTGACCCGGCCCTTGATCCGCTGATCCATCTGATAGACTTCCATTTCCAGCTTGATCAGCTTGACCAGCAGGGAAAGACGCTTGCCCAGGTCAGCGGTTTCCAGCAGATTCTGTTTGCTTTCGAGTTTGAACGAGAAATGCGACGCCACCGAATCGGCCAGCTTTGATGGATCGGGTATGGCAGAAATCTTGGAAAGCAGCTCTTTGGAAATACTCTTGTTAATACCGGCATATTCGCTGAAGTCCTCTATCACCGCGCGCATCAGGGCTTCCACCTCGATGGTGTCACCGGGCACATCCGGCAACAGTGACAAATCGACTTCAAAAAATTCAGGGTTGGTCACGTATCTTTCGATGCGGGCTCGCTGTTTTCCTTCGATCAGCGCCTTGACGGTACCGTCGGGAAGCCGCAACAGCTGAAGCACCGTACCGATGACGCCCACATCGCAGATATCTTTTTCCGCGGGGTTGTCGACGCCGGCGTTTCGCTGGGTGGCCAAGAAGATGCGCTTGTCCTTGTTCATGGCGCTGGAGAGCGCACTGACGGACTTGTCGCGACCGACGAAAAGCGGGGCCACCATGTGGGGGAACACCACGATGTCCCGCAGCGGCAGCATGGGAAGCACTTCCGTGGGGGCTTCCATCTCTTGATTCTTAAAAAACTTCGGAATATTGACCATAGTATATCGTTTGCCTCGATCCCCGGCAAACCACTTGGGTCTGCCGGTGGTTGTTTGTATCAGGCCTGCTTTTTAGAGGGTTCATAAAGCAGGATCGGCGCTTCTTTTTTCAGCACCACTTCCTCACCGATCACGCACTCTTTGACATCTTCTTTTGAGGGAATATCGTACATAATATCCAGCATGCAGGATTCCATGATCGCACGCAGCCCCCGGGCCCCGGACTTTCGCTTCAGTGCTTCATCGGCAATGGCTGCCAGTGCGCTATCCGTGAGCCGTAAGTTCACCCCCTCGATTTCGAAAAGCTTCTTGTACTGCTTGAGCAATGCATTTTTCGGTTCGGTAAGAATCCGAACCAGACTTTCGGCACTGAGCTCATCCAGGGTGGCCATGACTGGCAGCCGGCCGAGAAACTCGGGAATCAGGCCAAACTTGATCAGGTCTTCGGGTTTGACCTCGAGCAGCGTCTCGCCGAGGCTGCGTTCATTCTCCTTTTTGACCTTGGCGCCAAACCCCATGAGCTTGCTGCCCATGCGTCGGTTGATGATCTGCTCCAGCCCGTTGAAGGTGCCACCACAGATAAAAAGGATATTGGAGGTGTCAACCTTCACAAAATCCTGCTGGGGATGCTTGCGGCCACCCTTTGGCGGGACGCTGGCAGTGGTCCCCTCGATGATTTTAAGCAGGGCTTGCTGAACACCTTCTCCGGACACGTCCCGTGTGATGGAGGGATTGTCCGACTTGCTGGCGATCTTGTCAATTTCGTCGATGTAGACGATGCCGCGCTTGGCCTTTTCCACATCGTAATCGGCGTTTTGCAACAGGGAAAGAATGATGTTTTCCACATCCTCGCCCACGTAGCCGGCCTCGGTCAGACTGGTGGCGTCGGCAATCGTAAACGGCACGTTAAGAAACCGTGCCAGGGTCTGGGCCAGCAGCGTCTTGCCGCAACCGGTGGGGCCGATCAGCAGGATGTTGCTCTTCTGAATCTCCACTTCACCGGAGTTGATGGTCGTATCCAGCCGTTTGTAGTGGTTGTATACGGCCACCGCCAGGATTTTCTTGGCCACGTCCTGTTCGATCACATAGTCGTCCAGCCGGGTCTTGATCTCATGGGGAATCATCAGGTTCTCAAACTCACCCGCCTCTTTTTCATTCTCTTCCTCAATGATCTCGCTGCACAGCTGGATGCACTCATCGCAGATGTAAACCGCCGGTCCGGCGATCAGCTTTTTGACCTCTTTCTGATTCTTCCCGCAGAAGGAGCAGAAAAGATTATCGTTGGGCTCATCTTTTTTGGCCATGTCATTCCTCCGTGTCGGTTAAATGATCCAGGTCATCCCGGTTGGTGATGACATGGTCCACGATGCCGTAAACTTTTGCCTCTTTGCCGGACATGAAGTTGTCACGGTCGGTATCTTTCTGGACGTCGTCCACGCTCCTGCCGGTGTGGCGCACCAGGATGTCGTTCAGGGCGTCTTTCATGCGCAGGATCTCTTTGGCCTGGATGGCAATATCCGACGCCTGGCCCTGGAACCCGCCCATGGGCTGGTGAATCATGATCCGCGCGTGGGGCAAGGCGTAGCGTTTCTTTTCGCCGCCTGCAGCCAGAAGAAGCGCACCCATGCTGGCGGCCTGGCCGATGCAAACGGTGGTCACATCGGGCTTGATGTACTGCATGGTATCATATACCGCCAGCCCGGAAGTGACAACACCGCCGGGGGAGTTGATGTAAAGATTGATGTCCTTGTCAGGATCTTCCGATTCAAGAAACAGCATCTGGGCGATCAGCAGATTGGCCACATCGTCGTTGATGGCAGTTCCCAGAAAGATTATGCGGTCTTTCAGGAGCCGCGAGTAGATGTCGTAGGCTCGCTCTCCCCTGCTGGTTTGGTCAATGACCATCGGAATTAATGCCACGATCTCGTCTCCTTTACATCTTTTTCGAGTTCATCGTTAAGCGCACCGCCGGG
Source organism: Desulfosarcina sp. (assembly GCF_033791525.1). GTDB lineage: Bacteria > Desulfobacterota > Desulfobacteria > Desulfobacterales > Desulfosarcinaceae > Desulfosarcina. Next base: position 8,781 of record NZ_JASJGN010000201.1, on the reverse strand, counting down.
CACTGCACCCCATTCAAAACCGATGGCATGATAAACGCAGGATACAGCGGCAGCCGCTGGATTGCAACGCCCACCGCAACGGTGAAAAAAATAGCCTGATTTTAAGCCTCGGGTGCCTCTTTTTCCGGCTCCACCGATTCAATCTCGTTCCTTTCCATTATAAGCTTAATCGCCTGTTTTTCAAGTAAGGCGTGCTTAAAAAGCTCCAGCTTGTCACCGCTGTTTCCGTAGAACCCCTTGATCACGTCCACCGGCTGATCGTAGGTAGCGGCCATCTCTTCAAACCCTTTCTCCAGGTCTTCATCAGCCAGTTCCATCTTTTCCTGCTGGATGATCTTACCCAAAATCAGCTGGCGGCGAACCTGTTTTTCGGCGGTATCGCGGTATTTTTCCGCAAGGCTCTCCCGGGAGATACCGGCTTCCTCAAAGGTCTTGTTGTGGTAGGAAAAGGACCGCTCCGCATCGGCAATGATACTGTTGAGTTCATATTCCACCATTACATCAGGAACTTCGAATTCGGTCGTTTCCAGGATCTGGCTGAAAATCTGCTCGTTGAGTTCCTGTTCGATGCGTTTGTCGTATCCCTGCGTCAGGTTCTCTCTGATTTTATCCCGAACCTCATCGAGGGTGGTAAACGGGCCCAGTTGCTTGGCCATCTCATCGTCGATCTCCGGCAGCACCTCTTTGCGGATTTCGTTGAGCTTAACCTTAAAGTCCACTGTATGGCCGGCCAATTTCTTGTTGAAGTATTCGTCGGGAAACGAAACGGTAATTTCCTTCTCGTCTCCGGGGTTCATGCCGACGACGCCCTTATCGAAATCGTCGGCAATGTGCGCATCGCCGAGTTTGATCACGAAATTTTCAGTTTTCTCCGTTTCTTCAAAGGGTTTTTGGTCCTTGAAGCCTTCGTAGTCCACCTGAACGAAATCACCGTTCTGCGCCGGGCGCTGTTCGTCAATGGGTTCCCTTTTGGCCAGGTTCTTCTGCATCATCTGGATCTGGACGTCCACCTCTTCATCACCGGCCTTGTAGAGGGTCTTTTTCAGCTTCAGGTTCGTAAAACCGATATCGGCAATCTCCGGGTGAACCTCAACCTCGGCGTCAAAACAATAGTCGCCCTTGCCCGCCAAATCGGGTGGATCTACGCTGGGTGAGCCGACAACCTTCAGTTCGGTCTCCTTCAGCGCATCCACGTAAGCATCCTGGATCAGCTTTCCGGCCACATCGGCATTCACGTCCTTTTTATAAAACCGTTCGAGCACCCCGCGCGGGGTTTTACCCGGCCGGAAGCCCTTGACCTTGGCGGTCTTTTTCAAGGTCTGGTAAGCCTCGTCCAATGCGCGGGTCACATCCGCCTCGGGAATCTCAATGTGCAATACTTTCTTTACGGAACTGCGATCTTCAACGGTAACCTTCATATTCATCCTTTCTAAACCCTGAACGAAGCCCTTTTTGGAGCAGCCTGGGCTGCTGACCGGCGCCGGAATCGGCTCGATTCAGGTAAAAAATTAAGCGCCCCGACGCGACGGGCATCAGGGCTACTTTAAAAAAATACTGGCAATGTGATTCGTTTGCAACAGATGGAAAAACCAATTTTAAAATTTTCAATTTGTGCCGCAGAGTCTATGAAGATGCCGTTCTGCGCCATTAAATGATGCGGCATGGCATCTGACACCGCAGATGCGGACCCGCTATCGATAACTGCCTAAGGTCAACCGGCCCCTGCTGCCAACCCAAAAACGATGCCGGGGTAAAATGGTGCGAGAGGGGAGACTTGAACTCCCACTCTGTCGCCAGAGCTGGATCCTAAGTCCAGTGCGTCTACCAATTCCGCCACTCTCGCATAGATTCATCGAATCATCTTTTGAACCAAACCCATCCTGCAACTTGACTTTCTTTGCAAATAAACTAAACTTCGCAAAAAAATTAAACAAATTAAATAATATTGATAGGCCCTTCTGTCAAGGATTTCACGTTTACCATGGTCGCGATTAAGCCATTATCCTTTTTTAGAACCCCGGTGGTTGTCACGCTCCTCGGTTTTTTATTTCTTGTCGGGCCGTTGTTGCTTTCGGCCCGATCCGCTCAGGCGGCCGTTATCGTCCTGGATCCCGGCCACGGGGGAAGCGACAGCGGGGCAGGCCGTGGCAGCGAGTTTGCCGAAAAGCAATACACCCTGGCGCTGGCACAAAAGATCGCGGTCCTGTTGGAAGCACGACACCGGGTCGAACTGACCCGGACCGCGGATGTTCAAATGGCACCGGCGGATCGGGCTGCCGTGGCCAACCACCTGCGGGCGGACCTGATGATCAGCCTCCACGCTGCGGTGGCCCCCTATTGCAGCGACCGCACCGCTACCGTCTACTACCATAACGATGAGCGACTGAGGATTCCTTTCGGGACGTCGTCTCAGGGCATGCCGACCGAATCGGATGTCGACCGGCCGGCATGGAACCAACTCCAGATCCAGCATCAGCATCATAGCCAGGACCTGGCCGCCACGCTGAAGCGGTCATTGGGCGAAAGCGATACATTTGACAGCGTAACGGTCAGCGGCGTTCCCTTGGCGCCCCTGATGGGAGCCGATCTGCCGGCGGTGCTGGTGGAAGTCGGCTGCATACACCCGGCAGCGGCAACCAACCGGCAAACGCTTGAGCAGCAGCTGGACGGGTATGCAGCATCACTGGCCCACGCCATCGAAACGGCCCTGCCCGGGCTGGTGCCGTAACTTTATCGGTCAATGCTTGATGAACTCGTAAAAAAGCCTCATTTCCGACGGATTCGTATAAAGCCCGAGATCAAGGCTTGCAAATCCAGAGGAATGAGGGGTACTTATGGTACGCTGCAGTGACGAGAAATGAAGCGTAACGCAGATATTGGGCTTTTTACGGATCCGTCAACGCTTGCGAACGATTATAAACAGTGCTAAGAGGGCACAAAATGTCGGGGCGTAGCGCAGTCTGGTAGCGCACCTGCTTTGGGAGCAGGGGGCCGGAGGTTCAAATCCTCTCGCCCCGACCATTTTATACAAATAAAAACGAAGTTTTATCTGATTAGTAGGTTCCAGCGAACCGCGTCAATCTCACAACGAACGATGACAATATTTACATCGAATGTTGTCAATTTTCAAATTCCGTTTCATTTTAATGGGTTGACCAAAGCGAAGGTCGGCCCATTTTTTATTTTGCTGGAAGCTTACTTTCCCTAAAGCCGTTTACAATGGAAGTAAACTGTCCACTGTCATCGTCCTTTCTGATCAAATGACACCCAATTCCCTTAAAAGATAGTTTACGCGCTCAAACGCGTCTCGTTCCATTTGTATCCGGTCGTCCTCATCTGTTATTTCCTCAAATGCGGATACAAATTTAGATCCTATGTGCTCCTCACTGGCAAAATTTTTTGCCAATTTTGTCAACCCTTCCTGGATCAAGCGATTTTTCAGATGAGGCCTGAATTCAGCAACCAGTTCATGCAATCGATCGGAATATTGTCTGAGACAATAGTAAATATCATAGGCATCTTTTTCCTTCATTCGGTCATCCAATACGATAGCTTTCATGATGAGGAACGGAACAATCGATGCTACCCGGATAGCGGCCGAGTCTTTTGCACCGCCAGGAAGATAACCTTCGATTGTCACTGCGATGGGATTTTCGAAGGCAAGGTCACATCCCCGGGCTTTCCGAGTATGCAACGCTTGAACTCTTTGATGACGATGACTTTTCCCAGTACCCTCATACTCCCCTGATAACAGGTCGATTTGAACCGTTACGTCGGTTCCGTCAATGTTGACTGTTCGGTGGAAAATGAATGGCTGTTTGCCCTCTTTATAATTTCTCTCCAGGAGCAAGCCCTTGATACCCTGATAAGTTTCGTCGTTAATTCCTTTATGATCAAGCGCCAAGTCAATATCAATGCTTCCGGAGTGCCATTCATTTTTGTTTTGAAAAAGAAACTGCGGCACCCAACCACCAATCAAGACCATTTTGTCCCTGTATTGGCCGAGTATCCTGGAAATCTCCAGCAGCACTGAGTACGCTGCTGTAACCGCAATTTGATTGTAATCCGTTTTTGTTACCACGCCTTGTCCGCAATCCTTTCGTATAGCACCTGTGCAGCCTCCTCACCACGCCCGCGATAACTTTGCAGGTCTAAATAAACCTGTATGTCTGAAGCAACCTGTATATTATCCATGCTACGTGATCCATAAAAGACACCATTATCGTATGGCGTGAATAGAAGGAGATTGCCGCCGCTTTTTACCTTTTTTAGCGACAGTTGTAAAAAGTCCTCTTCACCCAAGTCGGCGGCATATACCATCGCTTTTTTATACCTGACGGCGGGTTCTATTCGTGCCGCACCGGAAAATCCGGTTAGTGCGTATCTGATTTTTCGTTTATTACAATGAGTGGCCAAGGTATTTTCGACATCGGCAACGCTCTTTAAAGAATAAAATTCCTGAACTTCGTTTTTGCGATAATCATAGTTTTCAGCCCACTCGCGCAATAACATTACGGGGTCTATTAGGCGAATTCCACCTCGTTTCCCTGACACAAGCTCCCGATCAACCAATGTTCTTTTCACATTAGACGCCTGGCCAATGCTGACCGCACTCTCGGCAGCCAGTTCTTTTATTTTCCAACTCCTGCCGGGATTGCATAACAAAGCCCTGAGTATGCGTTCGGCCTTGGGCGCATAAAGGGACTTAAGATCTCGTTTTTCTATAAACTGGTTGGGATAATCTTTCTTCTGAATATATATATTGTCAAATGATAACAAACAGTTTCCAGAAAGGTCGATATGTCCGACACCTTCGGATTCGCAAATTTCAGCGGATTTTGACGATATATAGGGTGCAATGAACACGAAATATGCATCCGGAAACTTGTCCTTATGTCGCAGCATCTGATTGACCGCTTGACGTGCTATACGTGGTTGACCGCTGCTTTTCACTTCAGCAAAAAGCTTTATCGTTCTATCAGCAAGCTCTAATACAGCTGTGATGTCAAACGACCTATCGATTCGCTCGCTTGATTCTATATGAATTTCGGTGGCTTTCAGAAAAGGAACGCTGGAGAGACATGATACGAGTGCAGCCCTTGCAGTAGTTTCGATATTTTGCCCTCCTATTTTCATGATAAAACCCTATTTCAACGGATGCTGAAATAGGGTTTTATCATGAAAATTTTGAATATGTCAATATTATTTCATTAATTTATGTTATTTCAACGTTTGCTGAAATAATTATTTTTAGTGAAATTTATTTGACTTCATCACTCAACTATTTCATTTCCAATTGATCTGTATCCGGTCAGCCACCTTTCAAACATCCTTGAGAGCATCGGCACCTGCAAATCTGCATAATCGTATACCAAATTTAAAAGCCGATAGTGTAATACCGCCTGGCTTTAGCTCAGATTTACATCCACCCAGGAGATCAATTTGGTTACTGTCCATGAAAAATAGATGGTTTTATAGGATATATTCTCGTTAATTATACTGAAGCTGAACATGATCGATTTTTTCCTTGATACGATTTATTAACCATTTCGGTTTAAGAACTCTGGCCTCCTCACCGAACGACAATATCCATGAGAGTAGTTCTGGTTTTGACGAGGCAATGAATTTCAGTATAGTTTTGCCATTCCTATTACGAATCGATTGAACCGGGCTCCATATCCGTTCAGCCACATACTTTGCAAAATATCCCTGGAATTCAACCTCAACTTCGAATGCATTCTCCTTGATCAAACCAAAGTTCTGCTTGAACACTTTATCGAAGTCATAATTTTTGGGAGGCCCAAAGAGACGCTCAGTAGTTTTAATTTTTCTTATTCGATGAATTGCCAGTAAGGGATCAAATTTGGGCGTTACATATGTTTTGCCCGGTGCCTTTGCCAGTTGGGCATGTAGGTATACAGAATCCTTATGGGAAAAGATTTTAAGCGGCTTGATGTAAAATTGCTTAGCTTTTGTCTCCAAGATTGATTTGTAGGTGACACGACAAATCTTTCGATCATTCATCGCATCAATCAATATGCGTATGGTTTCCTGGTAAGGCGTATAATCGATGCTGCCTGACCGGAAGGAATCGAAATGCTGTGAACCACCAAGCTTTTCAGGTGATAACGTTGCCTGATTCTTTTCTATAACTCTCGATGCCTCTTCATACATCTCTTTTCCTAAAAGGTGTTCAGCGAATGTCTTGCACATGGTTAGTGCATTTAATTCGGGTTCGGTAATATTCAAGGACGGGCTGCTGCTTTTCAGGCGTTGAATTCGATAATATTTCCTTTTCCCTTCCAGGTACTCCTCTACATCAACCCCATAAGAACGGCGAATATCTTCCACTAAACGTAACACCGTCTGTTTAGAACAATTGAGCATTCGCGATAGTTCGATCAGGGAATGGCTGCGCTGCGTGAAAAGAAGCTTAGCAAAAAGGCTGATCAGTTTTTGGCCGTAGCTGCTGTAGTAATCCTTTTTCTCCGGCATACGATCTCCTAAAAATTGTGAATTTCCATTCCGCCATATGGAACGATATTGGATTATACTGATCCTATCATCGAAGTACGGATAGAGCCTTAGACAACAAGTCATCAATAATTATCGGCATTTTTCAAAGATACTGTAGAGGACGCTACTATGCTATTTCCATCGCTTGAAACTGATATTAACACCAGTGGCATCCATATGAACCCTGATACCAATGACCTTTATGTATTAAAAAAATGTATCATCTGGCTTCACCGGCATATCCGTAGATATCCATGTTTTGATTCTGAAACATTAAAATTATTATGCTGGCTTTTAGGTACAGAAATGCAAGAGCTTGGAAAGTTTCTGCTATCCCAATTTGAAATAGACAATAGAATTCGGTTTGAAGAAGAAATTGCAGAAACAGCCTTAGATCCCTATGATTTTTCACAATTGATGATCAAGCTGCTCCGTGAATCAAAATCTGTTACTAACTGCAGGTTCTGGCAACATGCATCCAGATTACTTAAAAAAAAATTAGCATCTCAGCAATTTCAAAAGAAATCTGAAATTGAAAAAAATATCATTGCTCTGAGAAATTTGTTTGAACTCAATGACAAAGAGACAGAGCTCTGTACGTTTATGTTTGTTGCAAACACCTATTCTTATGCTGAAGAATATTTTATATCCCACATTGAATGCCATCGGTTTGCCGGACAGAAATATCTGGCCAATATCCTCGGAGTCAATAAAAAAGAGCTTCATACCACCATATACGGCAAGCTTACAAAAATCGGATTATATGAAGTTGATAAATGGGGAATCAGTCCTGAAAATGAATTTTTAAATTTGATCCAAAATCCGTCGGATCAAAATTTTACAAAAAAGTTTTATGAACCTGTTCCAAAAAGCACTGTTTCACTCAACAATTTTCTAATTGAAAAAGATCATACAGGCCATATTCTTAATCTTTTTAAAACCAAGGCCAATTCACCCACCCATATCTTGCTTTATGGCCCCCCGGGAACTGGCAAAACAAGTTTTGCATACAGCTTGTTAGATCAGATAAAAACACCTGCATATGAAATTGCTCGTGGTGAAGATAATACCACCAAGCACAGAAGAGCTTCCATTATTGCCTGTTTAACTTCAACCAATTTCAATCAATGCTCTATTGTTTTGGTTGATGAGGCAGATAACTTGCTGAATACACAAAACTCATGGCTGATGAACGGAGAAACTCAAGACAAGGGGTGGCTCAATCATCTTCTTGACCAGCCGGGAACACGGATGATCTGGGTTACCAATCGGATTGATTCCATAGAAGATTCCGTTTTACGTCGGTTTGCGTTCAGTCTTCCTTTTAAACCCTTCAATCAATCTCAAAGAGTGTTGTTATGGGACAGCATACTGAGAAAAAATAAGTGCAAAACTTATTGCAGCCAGGCTGAGATCATCAATTTTGCAAAAAAGTATGATGTTAATGCAGGAGTTATTGATCTTGCTACAAGAAAAGCTATAGAGAATGCTCCTTCATCAAAAATCAATTTTCTCAATACGGTTAAAATGACTCTGGAATCTCATCAAACACTTGTCAACAATGGAGAGGAATTAACCAACAAGGATGCAATTGAAAAGAACTATTCCATTGATGGTTTAAATGTTGACGGAGATCTAAATGCCATGTTCAAGCAGCTTGAAACGTTTGATGCCTACTTAAGAAATGAGAAACAGCACCATATCATGAATATGAACCTTTTGTTTTATGGACCATCGGGAACCGGCAAAAGTGAATTGGCCAGATACATGGCCAACCGGCTAGACCGTAAAATAATATGTAAACGTATCAGTGATTTGCAAAGCAAGTACGTTGGAGAAGGGGAAAAAAATATAAAGCGTGCGTTCCAGGAAGCAGAATCTGAGGAAGCCGTATTCATTATTGATGAAGCGGATTCGTTATTGTTCAGCCGTGACAGGGCAAAACATTCCTGGGAAATCAGTTTCACCAATGAGTTTTTAACCCAAATGGAGAGATACAGAGGCATCCTTGTATGTACCACCAATCGGTTGGATGATCTTGATATTGCATCCCTTCGTCGGTTCAATCATAAAATCGGTTTTGAATATCTGACTGCCAAAGGTAATCTTCTATTTTATGACTTATTGCTAAAACCATTATGCACTGACATGATAGACTCGTCATCTCTAAAGGAGCTAAAACAAACAGAAAACTTAGCTCCCGGGGATTTTAAACTGGTTCGGAATCGTTATTCGTTCCACCCCAAAAATGATATCAAGCATGCA
>NZ_JASJGN010000200.1:0-7314 GCF_033791525.1 Desulfosarcina sp. | reverse complement strand
CTTGGCGATATCGACGGTGTCATCGGTGGAGTCGTCCAGAATCTGGATCTCGAGCAGCGCTTTTGGATAATCAAACCGGCAAATCGATTTTATCAATCGTTCGACGACATAGCGTTCATTAAAGATCGGAAGCTGGATGGTAACCTTCGGCCAGCGATCGACGGGATAATTTCGATAGAAATGCTCGATTACCGCGTCATGCTGCTGGAGGGATTGGGAACGTTTCAGGCGATAACACACCATGAGGAAATAGCAGTTCATACCGTAGGTAAACAAAGCAACCAGCGCAAACACATATAGCGCCAACGATAGATACAGGAAGGGTTCGACCATAATTGTTCCGGGCGGTTAATTTTCAGTTGAGTAATGACATATCGTCGACGTTTTCGAATAGATCTAAATACATTGACCGCTTGAATCACGCGGCTGCTGCATTTTAGTGCGACGTTGGTTGGACCGGGCCCTATTCAGTCGCTGAAGTACTTTACATGCAACGTGGAATGGAGAAAGCGCTTAGATCGAATACAAGTGTAGCGCGCAGGCAACCATGATATTGAATTCCGTTGATCGGACTATTTGCGCGCAATGATCGTTGTCATGCCATTGTTATTATCGATGTTTTCAATTGTAAATCCTAATTTTTTCATGCACACCGACATCCACTGAGTAGAGATACGAAGCTTTCGAAAACAGCTTTTTTTTATTACCCAACGATCACCGGCTTTTTCATGAACAATGTCATGTACGTTGACATGGTTTTTTTCATATTCCAAAAAGCAGGTAAATATTCTTTCCGAATTACTTCGCACCGGGATGAAACGGTCCAGGCCTTTCAATTCAGACGCCAGCTCCCTGAATCCGATAATCAAACGGCCATTGTCTTCCAAGATTTGACTGGCATCTTCCATTAGGGTGTTAACTTTTTCCAGACTCGTAAGGTGGGTAATGGTGTCGCCCATGCATACGATAAGTTCCACACGTTGGTGGATGTGTTCTGTAAAATTCGACAGGTCGTCTTCTATTGCCACGATGGGCAATCCCGCGGCATTTGAAATGAGTTCCGCCAGCAGGTCCCGGCTCAAATCCATTGCTATGACCTTAAATCCGGATTGAGACAGCGGTATCGACTGAAATCCGGGACCGGCACCCAAGTCAAATGCTATACCCGATCGGGTTGGACGTATACCATGAGATTCGAAAAATTTCAGGTTTTCCTCTAATTTTAGCTCGAGCCCGCCGGAGATCCACGCATAAAGTGGAGCAAGCAAATTGTCATAATGTTCTTTTACGCTCGTCATAGCTTCATTTTCTCATTGCCGATCTGCTTAAAGCGTCTTTACACCGGCAACGCATCGAAGGATCGGCAGCGTCGTTTCGACCCAACGGCCCGCGGGTGCAAGGCGGAAGAAATGGCGAAAACGGATCAGGACGATCAGGTCCTGGAGGACGGGACATGAGGAACCCCCATCGTCGAATTTACAAAACGGGTTACCAGACATCTCAAAAATAAAGATCAGGGTGCATGGCAAGGCATGAAACAATGAAAAAGCGCAGCGATGAGGCAGGTTGTGAAGATGTTGAGTCGTTTCATAACGCTGCCATGGTCACTCAGGCTATTTTTGAAATGCGCTGTATCAGTAGCCCACCTGACTTGAAATTAACGACATGTCGTAGGAGAAAGTTTAGGAAGAACGGCCTTTCCTGTCAATGCAATAATCGCCGCCATAGCCCGCACAAGGTGCTGCTGCTCATGGAGGGGAACTGGTCCGGCCGCCCACTTTCCCGATATACCCTGAAGCGGACGGCTGATTTCAACACCCTGAACGACTAACCCACTCACGATAAGCTGGATTGCCTGGTTACGAGCCTGTAGAAGTCGGGCAAGGACCTGCATTCCGGAATTGGGTTTGATAGAGGCGCGCATACAGCCCTTCCTGTACCAGGAGCTGATCGTGAGCGGAATGGTTATCATGGCGGTGGGCCCGTTCGACGATGCGGCCATGATCCAACACCAGGATTACATCTGCATCCAGAATGGTGCTGAGCCGGTGGGCAATGACCAGGCTGGTGCGTCCTTTCATGATCCTTTCCAGGGCCTCCTGTATAAGGGCCTCGCTCTGGCTGTCGAGACTGCTGGTGGCTTCGTCCAGCACCAGGATGCGCGGGTTTTTGAGAATGACCCGGGCAATCGCAATTCGTTGCTTTTCACCCCCGCTCAACCGATAGCCCCTGGCACCCACCACCGTGTCGTATCCATCGGGCAGGCCGGCGATGAAGGCGTGAATATTGGCCGTCCGACAGGCGGCTTCGATTTCGACCTGTGAGGCGTGGGGTGCCGCATAGAGAAGGTTCGTCTTGAGCGTGTCGTTAAATAGATAGGGTTCCTGGGTGACCATACCGATGGCTCTGGCCATAGAGATCTGGGACACATCCCGCAGATCATGCCCGTCCAAGCGAATGATGCCGTCCGTTGGATCGTAGAGCCGTGGCAGCAGGTAGGTGATGGTGGTTTTTCCGGCACCGCTAGGCCCGACCAGTGCGGCCAATTCACCGGGCCTGATGGCAAAACTCACGGCCTCCAGTGCCATTTGGCGGCTTGGCTGTTCGTCTGCAATCGATGCCGCTGGGGCAGGTGCGACGGTCTGTCGATCTCCTTTTTTCTCCAACAAACCCGAAGCGCTGTCGCCATCTACCGTGTAGCTGAAGCTGACATCATCGAATGTGACCTCGCCTGTGACATCTGGCAGCGTAATCGCATCAGGCTTGTCCTGAATTTCGACCGGGAGGTCCAACACCTCGAAGACGCGCTCGAAGCTAACCATGCTGGTGGCAAACTCGACATGGGCATTGCTGATGGAACTCAGCGGGCCATAGAGTTGGGTCAGGTAGGCACCGAAGGCCACAATCGTCCCCACGGTGAAAACACCCCGTAAAATCATGTGCCCGCCCAGCCAGAACACCATGGCCGTTCCGACGGCGCTGATCAGGCCCAAGCCCATGAAAAACCAACGTCCCACCATGGCCGATCGAACGCCGATGTCGGCCAGGGCCGCGCTGCGCCGATGGAACCGATCTCCTTCGTCGCTTTGTCTTCCAAACAACTTGACCAGCAGGGCCCCGTCGATGTTTAGGGTCTCTTGCATGAGGACATTCATCCTGGCGTTCAACTTCATGCTCTGCCGGCGGATGTGGCGCAACTTTCGTCCGACCCGCCGGGTTGGCGCCAAAAACAAGGGCACAATGGCAATGCTCAAGAGGGTCAGACGCCACTCCAAGGAGAACATGATGCTCACGGTGGCGACAACGGTTACGATATTGGTTACGATATTGATAAAGGTGCCTGTCAGGGCCCGCTGGGCGCCCACCACATCGTTGTTGAGCCGACTGATCAGCGCCCCGGTTTTGGTGTGGGTAAAAAAGCGCAGGCCCATCCGCTGCATGTGGTTGAACAGCGCATTGCGCAGATCGGCGATCAGGCCCTCCCCGATGGTCGCACTGAGGTATCGCTGCCCGAAACCGATGGCCGCGCTGAGCAGGGGGACACCGATCATGCCCAACGCCAGCCAATTGAGCCGGGTCGTGTCTGCGTTTATGATGGCGTTATCGATCAGATCCCGATAGAGCAAGGGGGGGATTAGGCTTAATCCGGTAATGGCAAAGATGGTCGTCAATAAACCCAAAACTTTCAGTCGATAGGGCTCTGCGTATCCCCACACGCGTCGAAGCAAGGCCCAGCTGATCTGGGGGCGATCCCGTTCATCGTCGTAGCGTACATAGGCCCACCAACCGGTGCCGATATTCTGTCGCATATTTTTAACCCCTATTTTGAACCGCGATAGCGAGCGCTAACCCCGCCGCTTGCAGCGGGTTAGCGAGCGAACTGGAAGTCGATTTTTATCCTTACGGTGAACCCTCCCCACAGTTTGCCGCGGGGAGGGTCCAATCTGTTCCTATTGCCCATTCAATATGGTTACCCTAACCACTTGCCCACTGTCTGTAAATCCTCGGCGGGCAAACAGGTTAGTGCAAGCGGGGGTGCGCCGTTTAATGTTGGGGAAATGGTGTGAAGGAAGGTTGTGGATGGAAAGACGACACGCCTTGTCGTTTGACAGTTCGGGACTGGACGCATATTTTCCGTATATACTCATCCACAGCGGGCCGCAGCGTTTGAAATAATCGGAATGCATAGAAAGGGAGAAGCGATGACCGTTGATGATTTTGTAAAAAGTGTTGCCGCTGAAAAACCGCCACACGGGCTTTCAGAAACGCTCACATCCTTGTGGTGGGACAAAAAGGGGGACTGGGATAAAGCCCATGCCATCGCCCAGGAGATTCCAACCGTCCTGGGCAGCGCCGTGCATGCCTACCTGCACCGCGAAGAGGGTGTCTTGTGGAACGCGGACTACTGGTACACCCGCGCCGGGCGGCAGCGCCCCGACATCCCGCTTGAAGCAGAGTGGCGGCGGTTGGTTGAGGAGTTGCTTGGTGGAGCCCAAGCATAAAGGCATATCACCCCGATACCTGCGTTGAAACGGTTTCGTGAGTCGATAGATGGGCGGCTGCCGGATCGCAGTTCAGTTTTTCAAAATCTGCCGAGAAGGTACGGATGCGTCCCAGCAGATATGACCGCTGGGTGGGCGTCAGCGAACGTTCTATTTTTGCCAGCAGCATGAGGGTAAGATCCGTGTTGACGTCGATATTGTTTTGGTAATGCGCGGATCTGCGTTGATCGATATTCACCAGCAGGTCAACGAATGCACCCTTGAAATCCGGGTTATCTTGACGTCTTGCCAGCAAGTTTCTCAATTCAGCCGTGACGTGCTGCCGGTGGTCCAATCCGTCTGCGGCCAAAGGCCTGATTTCAGCGCTCCAGTCAACCACCGCCTGCTTCTGTACCGGGGTGATCTCGGAAAACCATCGGTTGATGCGCTTGATCATTTTTTTTCTGCGCTTTTGTTCCAGCTGGTCCAACGGGATATCCACATATTCCGTTTTGAAGGTGTTGTTGCGCTGCTCCACATTTTCAAATAGCTCAGCGAGCTGTTCATCGGATGCGGTTGCTAAAATATCCGCCACTTCCGGCCCGATCTGTATCTTTATCACCCGCCAAAGGATTTTCAACTGGTCGGCATAGGCGTGCAGTCTCTCGACACTCAGTGGCACACGAGGATCGTCTAAATCGTAGGCCAAGTCCTTCAGCGTTTGGCCATACGCCGAAAGCTGGGTATGGCAGTGCCAGTCCAACGCGTGTATCAGGTGATTTTCCAGCAAACGGCTCTGTTCCTGATTCAAGGTGATATAGTCGTCCACGTACCAGGGAATCAGCCAATCCAGATTAGGGTAGGTCATTCGAAGACTGCACCCCGAGACTCCGATCATAAGCAAGATTATCAGAATATACCGTTTCATTGTCTTAAGATAATCGGGGACTGATATTTATCAACCGGAGGAGCCATCACCCACCAGAAAAAGCTGGATAGCATAGCTGCAATGAAGACGGGCGCCCTCTTTTTTCGATCACGTGTGGACGCCTTTCGGTTAAGGGGTGTTTCCCGTGCGCTTGCGCTGATCCCTCAACGCTTTGATGTGCCTGGCCGGATAAACCCCGGTGGGGCAGACCCGGCTGCAGGCCACAGCGCGCTGGCATAAGGTTTCGCCATCCGGCGAGGCCGCGATAGAAAGCAGGTCGTTTTCAGTGGACGGATTTTTTTTCATCTCCTGATTGATGGCTGAGAGCACGGCGGGCCCTATAAAATGGCTGTTTTTGCGCACCACCGGGCAAGCGGAAACACAGCATCCACACTCGATGCAGTTTTCAAATCTGGTGATCGATTGGCCGCGGCCACTCAAGAGGAGATCATGATCATCCCTTTTTTCGTCTGGCTGCAGGCAAGACCAATCAGGTTGCATGAATTGAAACAGCGTGCTGCGCACCGTCACCAGGTCTCCGATACGCTGAAAACAGTGCAGCGGCTCCAGGGTGATGGTCTGCGTCCCTAAATCAGCGAGTTTGGTTTTACAAGCCAGGCGTTCCACACCGTTGATGGTACACGCACATGTGCCGCATGAGGCATGATGGCAGGCGCGCCGATACATCAATGAGGGCTCTTGATGGATCCGGATCTGTTCCAGGGCATCCAAAACGGTCCAATCGGGCGCCGGTGTCAATTCATAAGTAGAAAATGCCGGCGGGTCGATAATGCTCGGCTTGAATCGTGATATCTTGATTAGAAGGCTGTGCATGAGAATCGATCATTGAAAAAATTGTCGATAATGGTGCAAGACCGTGTGCTCGGTCGCGCAGGGAATCTGCCGACCGGTTTTGGCGCACACCCGATCGACCACCTTTTCGGCCATCGCCCGCATGGTGGTGGCTTTCCCGCCAACCACGGACAACAGCCCTTCCATTCCATCCGTTTTAGCATGATCGATGGCCTCCGAAGCGCGGCTGATCTTGGTCGGATCCGCTTCGGCGTCATTGATCAGCAGCGGGCGGGACGCACTCCAGGCCGCAACCACCGGCAGTTGGGCGAGCTGCGGCAGCATCTGCGAACACAGATCGATCATTTGCCGGACATGGTCAGCGGGCAGCATCACTTCATCCGGGTCATCCGCGATCCAGGCGGAGGTTCCTAAAATACTCTGGTTGCGCTGAGGCACGATAATGTCCCCTTCGCCGGCGGGGTGAAGCCGATTGATCACCATACCGGTGAGCCGCGGCTGCATGCTGACCATGACACCCGGTGACGGCTTCATGGGTAGATTGATGTTGAGCAGGGCAGCGATTTTGCCGGCCCATGGACCCGTCGCATTGATCACCATATCCGCTTTTTCGACATAGGTCGTTTGGCGCTGATGATCCCTGACGTCCACACCGGTGATAATTCCATCGTTGGCGAGCAATCCTACGACCTCCGAAAAAGGGCGGATGTCGGCACCGTTGGCCCGGGCCGAGGCAAAAAAGTGCATGGCCAGACGCCAGGCGTCCATGGTGGCGTCAGGCACCTGCACCGCCGCCTTGATGGTGGGCGACAATTCGGGTTCCATGCGCCGTGCCTCGTCGACAGGCAACTCTCGGTAAGGAATGCCGGCGGCGCTGCAGTTGAGAATAAAAGCTTTATAGTGGGCCATGTCCGTGTCATCCAAGGCCACAAACAAACCGTCATTTTGCTCCAGGGCTTGCGGTGCAATAGTCCGCAGAATTCGATTTTCCGTCATGCACTCAGCCGCCGTTGCGACATCATGCAACGCATAGCGGGCGCCGCTGTGCAAGAGGCCATGGTGTCGCCCCGTACTGCCGCAGCACAGCTCGCC
>NZ_JASJGN010000199.1:0-15144 GCF_033791525.1 Desulfosarcina sp. | reverse complement strand
TGGGCACGGTCAGAAAGGCCGCCGATCAGCTTCCCTTTACACTGGGATATCTGAAACAGCGGTTTTCGCCAGACGACCGGTTGACGATCCTGTTGCAGTTTTCCGACAACGAGAAGCGGGTTCGGAAAGCCATTGGGCCTGCACTCCAGCTTCAATTCCCGCAGGCGTCGATTGCGGTGAGCCGCCTTTCCTTGACTTCCGGCGCCCACATGGGGCCGGGGACGTGGGGGGTGGCGTATTGCCCCGATCTTAATGGTGCCCATCCATAATTGGCATCTTGAGGCCCAGGCCGGCGTTCTCGCGCTTGCGCAATCCTCGACGTAGCGCTGCTACGCCTGTGGTTGCACAAACGCTTTGGCCTTGGCCTGAACCACAAGCCACCAATTTTGAATAGACACTGATGTGGAAGAAAATTATCAAGGGGGCTACCTATGAAATATGCCCGAATGATAGTGGTGCTGATGGTGGCTGCCGGTCTGATGCTCCTTTCCGGGTGCGCCTATGTGAATGTGAAATCACCCCTGGATGTGGATCTGGACCGGACCACCCTGGGCGATAAGACCGGCGTGGCCGAGGCCCGCAGCGTCCTGTGGCTGTTTGCCTGGGGCGATGCCAGCTATGCCGCCGCAGCGGCCAACGGCGGCATTACCACCCTGCGGCATTCGGATCAGGAAGTGTTCAACGTCCTTTTTGGTCTTTATACCCGCTGGCGGGTGGTGGTCTATGGCGACTGACCCGACCATGACGGGCCGTTCGACGATGGCCTGGTTTATGCTGGCGGTGGCCGCGATGGTGAGTCTGGCCGGCTGTGGCACAGGTCCGCTGGTGGGCATCGTGTACACCAACGTCAAAATGCCGTTGACACGGGACCTGAAGTCGACCCCGCTGCCGGCGGATCTGCCCGTTTCCGATCGTATCATCGAGATCAAGGAGCCAATTTCAGGTCTGGGCATCTATGCCCGGGTGAGCTCCAATGCCATTGGCGACATCGCCCGGCAAAACGGTGTGGATCCTCTTTACTTTGCCGATCAGGAGGTGTTCAGCATACTGGGCATCTGGAAGACCCAGCGTGTTATTTTATACGGGGAGACCGCCGGCGGCCCTGAACGGAACGAAGACCGGACAACCACGGACCCATGATGATCGATCCCGCATCTGCTGAAAAACGGTTCGGAGAACTTCGCTTTGCCGTGATTATTCCCACCTACAACCATGGCGGCCGGGTCGCCGCGGTGGCGCGTCAGGCGATGTCGCTGGGATATCCGATCTTCGTGGTGGATGACGGTTCCACCGACGATACGGCAGCGCGGTTGAGATCCGTTTCAGGCGTCCACCTGTCGGTCCACCCGCACAATCGGGGAAAAGGTGCTGCCCTGGTCACCGGCATGCGCGCAGCAGCTGAAGTTGCCGACTATGCCGTCACCATCGATGCCGACGGCCAGCACGACCCCGTCGAGACCCTGAAGCTGATGGCGGCCATTCCCGCAAACCGGCGGGTCATCGTGGTGGGACGGCGGGAAATGGCCGACGCGCCGTGGACCAGTCGCCAGGGTCGCCACTTTTCCAACTTCTGGGTGCGTGTGTCCGGCGGGCCGAAGCTGGCCGACTCCCAGAGCGGATTCCGAATTTACCCGCTGCCGGAGACGTTGGATCTGGGGGTCGTCGCCAGACGATACCAGTTCGAAGTGGAGGTGCTGGCAAGAGCGGCCTGGCAGGGGATACCGGTGAGGGAGGCGACGATTTCCGCCCACTACGGATCCGCGTTGCCACGCATCTCCCATTTTCATCCATTCGTCGATTTCATGCGCAATTTCGGAGCCTTCAGCCGACTGATCACCCGCCGGGTCTTTACCCCGGCCCTGTGGTCCATCGGGCGGAAGACCAAATAGGTTCCGATAGCGCGATGTTCCAAAAGTGCTTTTCATCAAATTGGCATTTTAAGCTGTCTGACCGACAATTATCGAATCACGAACAAGGAATGACGACTTAAAGCATACCCAGAACGGTGAACCCAGAACTTGTGAACGCTTACGTCCGTTTCTACCGAATCATGTCCCTGTTGACCCGATGGCTGGGGCCGTGGTTCTTCAGCTTGATTGCGGGTGGCATCGCTGCCGGGTATTTTATTCTGTTTCCCAAACGGGTGGCGGTGGGCATGCGCTTTTACCGGAACCTTTTCCCCGAGAAAAACCGTGCTTATCACCGCTGGTGCACCTTCCGCCAGTTTCTGGATTTCACCCATGTGTTCCGGGATCGCTTGTTGCTCTCGGATCCGGTGAAAATCACCAGCGACTTCGATGGGTGGGAGCGCCTGCGGGATGCCATGGGGCACCGGGGCGGCATTCTGCTCATGTCCCACATGGGCAACTGGGAGGTGGCGGCCAGGCTGCTCAAAAAGTCGCTCCCGGACCTGCGGCTGATGCTCTACATGGGCGTCAAACAGAAAGAGCAGATTGAAAGCCTGCAGAAGCAGACCGTCCGCGGGAGCGATATCCACATCGTCGGTGTGGATGATGCCGGCGGGTCTCCTTACGACGTTGTCGAAGGCATCCGGTTTCTCCGCGACGGCGGGCTGGTATCCATCACCGGGGATCGGGCATGGCGCACGGACCAGCGAACCATTGCGGTCCGATTTCTGGGGCAGACGGTCCACCTGCCTGCGGCGCCTTATGTTCTGGCAATGGCCGCCGGTGCCCCCATATATGTTTTTTTCGCCTTGCGTGCCCGCAGATGCCACTATCGCTTTTCCGCCTCGCCGCCCATCGTCGTGCCGGCAGCCGACCCCAGTCAGCGTGAATCGGCCATGGCCCGCGCCGCCCAGCAGTATGCCGATTTGCTGGAAGCTGCCGTCCGGCGCCATCCTTTTCAGTGGCACCATTTCGAGCCGTTTCTGGACGATGAACGGTAGTGGGCTGCCGGGGCGGGGATCATGCAGCAACAACCGGGTCTGAAGAACAGCGGACCAGTCAACATGCCCATTGGCTTATGGATGTGGATCGCTGTCCTTCTTTTGGCGCTCTCTTTAACCCAAGCTGAGCGATTGTCGAGCTTGCCGCAGATTCAAGGCAGATGTCGTCGCGCTATAGTGGACTATGCGCGGCGATATCTAACGCCGAAGATGGGGTGAGATCGGCAAACCCAATGGGTTTCACCTTTTGAATACAACAATCGATAGTACCCAACCGTGATCGTTAACAATCGACCTTCTTCGAGAAAGGTGCATCGCTCAGTTTGGGTATAACCTATCTCAAAAATAGTCTGAGTGCCCATGGCGGCGTTATGAAACGGCTCAAAATGCTCACATACTACCTGTATGCTGCGCTTTTTCGCCGTTGCATGCCTTGCCCTGAACCCTGATCCTTATTTTTGAGATAGGTTCTAAAAAGAGCCCGCCTTTCTTGTAATTTGGCAGGCCGGTATAATTCTAAGATACAGATTTTCCTGGGCCGGGAAAGTGAGGACAGGATGCAGCCTCATGGTTTCAGAAACGTTAGGCTCAGAGCTGGCTCGGCAGAGGAGGGGAGCTTCCGCAGGATTTTTTCTGCAATCCCCCAGCCGGCAGCGGCTTGTTGAAGCCCGTGTTAAAATATATTACGAAGATCGAGTCATTGAGGGGGAAATTATGATTAAACGTATTCTTATGACTACAATCCTGTTAACGATCTGTTCCGTCACAGCCGGTTTGAAGTCTCAAGTTTTTGCTCTTGAGATGGATTTGGTGGGACTCTTGACTAAAAATCTTGGGGTGACCGATCAACAGGCCGAAGGGGGTGCCGGCGCTATTTTCAATTCAGCTGCCCAGCAAATGAGCGCTGAAGATTTTGCCAAGGTTTCCGGTGCCATGCCTGAAGTGGGGTCGCTCATCACTGCCGCCCCTGCAGCCGACACGGGATCGGGGACCCTTGGCGGATTATCCTCGATGTTGAGCAAAGGTGGCGGGGGCATGGCATCACTGGCTGATTTGGCCGGTTCGTTTTCCAAGCTGGGATTGAACGGTGATATGGTAGGAAAGTTTATCCCCATCGTTTTGGAATACGCGCAAGCCCAGGGAGGAGATGAGATTGCCGGCTTATTGAAAATGGCGCTTCAGTAGGCCCGACGCCATCTATTGCCACGCAGTTTAACGACAGTGGATGCTTGTTCAGTCACTTTGCCGGTGGACCGGCAGGGAGATGCTGAAGGTCGTGCCTTCCCCCAGCTGGCTTTCCACCTTGATGTCCCCGCCATGGTCTTTGATGAAGCCGTAACAGACTGACAGGCCTAATCCGACACCCTTGACGCTGTCGGTTTTGGTGGTGAAGAAGGTTTCGAAAATCAGATCCAGGTACTCTTCCTTGATACCTGCGCCATCGTCTGCAATGGTGATGTGAACGAAGTAGTCGTCCCCTTCGGTGGCCACGGTGAGGCGGCCGCCATCGGGCATGGCATCGCGGGCGTTGGAAATCAGGTTCAAAAAGACCTGGCGGAGTTGGTTCTTGGAGGCATGGACCAAACCGAGCTTGTCGGCGAAGCTGTGCACCATTTTAATCGAGTGCTCCCAGAGTTGCTTTTCATATAAAAGGAGGATTTCGTCCAGAATGGTATTGATGTCCACCGGCGCCCTCTCCTCCTGGTCCGGTTTGGAGAAGGAAAGCATCTTGCGCAGCATGTCCGTCACGCGCACGGTTTCCGACAGAGACATCTCCAGCAGTTTACGTCTTTTGTTGCCTACCGGAATTTCGGTTTTCATCAATTCCAGGGTGTTCATGATCCCGTAGAGCGGGTTGTTGAGCTCGTGGGCGATCTGGGAGGTGAGCCGGCCCATGGCGGCCAGCTTTTCCGATTGCAGAAGCTGCTCCTGGGTATTGTGGAGCTTGCGCTCCATCTTCAACTGCTCTTCCAGATCCACAAATATACCCACCGAAGCAATTTCCCGACCTGCCTCATCATAGATGATGTTGGCTGACAGGTTGCCCTCCACGGGACGCCCATATTTGCCCTTGAACGTCATGGGATAGGAGCGCAGTTTGCCCTTACCGCCATAGTCATCGCTTCGCATCATGCGCATCACCTGGCGCGCCATGTCCCCGGGATACAGGTCGCGCACGTTCATTCCGCCGATCGTCTCCGAGGCCTGATACCCCAATGTCTCTTCGGCTCCCTGGTTCCAGATGATGATGTTGCCCTTCATGTCCGTTCCCATGATCGCGTTGGGAGAACTCTGGATGATGTTGTTGAGAAAATCATGAGCCTTTTTCAGCTCCTTTTCCATTTTTTTTCGCTGAGACTGGTCCACGCAGATGCCCTCGTAGCCCAGCACGTTGCCCTTGGGATCATAACGCACGTGGGCGGTGAGCAGAACGGGAATGGGGGTGCCGTCCTTTTTGCGGAAATCTACCTCGTAATCGACCACGCGACCGTTTTTCTCGATCATCTGCTGGAAGCGGGCGCGATCGTCGGCCTCGAGGTAGATGTCCCGGGCGAGGTCCATGTCAAGGAACTCGTTTCTGTCTTCATACCCCATCATATCCAGCAGGGCCGGGTTGGCATCCAGAAACTTGCCTTCCTTGCTGCTGATGTAGACACCGGCAGCCATGTGTTCGAAGAGACTGCGGAAGCTCTCGCGGGAGGTCTTGAGCCGGTATTCCTGATCCTTGCGGTGGGTGATGTCGCGGTATAGGCTCAGCTTGGAGATGCTGCCGTCGGTGTTGTGCAAAGGGATTTCCAGCAGGTCGTAGGTCTTGTCCACCATGGGAACATAGACCTCTTCGTGCGTGTTCCGCCGGTTTTCGAACACTTCTGGGGCCCGGCACCAGGGGCAGGGGGCGGCGGTGTGGTTGATCACCTCGTGGCATTTCTTGCCCACGCCGTCGCCGAACACCCGGATCATGGCTTTGTTCATGAATTCGACCACATAGTCGTCGTTGACGATGTAGATGCCGTCGGCCATGGCATCCAGAACACCGGTCAGTCCGTGGGCCTGGGTAACGTCCATTTGTGACCTCTTTATGTATTACTGTGATTGAACCCAATTTTAGAAAAGTATTGAACGTCGAACGTCCAACATCGAACGCTGAACGCCGAATGATGAAATCGCTTCGCTTTGCCGGTTAAAAAAAGACAACAATCATTATTCACAATTCGAAGTTGGACGTTCGATGTTCGACGTTCATCGGTTCAGGTTTGTTATCCGTCCAGCGGTCCCAGTGATTTCACCGTTTCGGTCATCTCGCAGGCGATGCGTGCGAATTCAGGAGCCATGGCCGAAGAGAGATTGAACATCTGCACCCGTGAACCGTCGATGCCGATCTCTTCCAGGGTTTTTCTCACCATGTCGACTTTTTTGCGCGTTCTTCGATTTCCTTCCAGGAAATGGCATTCTCCGTCCATTCACCCGGCCACATATATGCCGTCGGCACCCGACTCAAAGCCCTTGAGCAGATGGATCACATCAACGCGGCCCGTGCACGGCACTTGAACCACTTTGACACTGGCCGGATAGTCCAGTCGCATGGAACCGGCCAGGTCGGCGGCCGCATAGGAGCAGTACTTGCAGCAGAAGGCGAGGATTTGCGGGTCTTTGGTAATCGTCATGTTTCCCCTCCAAAGTTTGTACCCATCCAGAAATGGTCTCTTGCGGACCATATCTGCGTTCTCGGGTCATTGAGCACGTAGTGAAGCTTCAGCGCGATCCTCGACGTAGCGCTGCTACGCCTCCGGTTCCAATAATCCTGCGGCCTTGATCTGAACCGCAATCTACCATTTCGGGACGGGTACGATTGGCTGTCAGACCATAAGATGGTTGCTGCAAGAGCGGCGTCTTGCAACGATTTCTATAATATTTCGCAGCTGGAAACCGCTCTTTATAGCCACCGAAGCGCACCTTAAAATGGGTTTTATCCTTGACACCTGATTTGATACGTGGGCGTTTTTTCAGTTTTCAGTTTTCAGTTTTCAGTTTTCAGTTTTCAGTTTTCAGTTTTCAGTTTTCAGTCTTCAGTCCTACGCCGCTATAAACAGGGCCTCGATCTTGGCGATCAGCTGGCCGTCGGTAAAGTGGGCCAGGGTGATGGCCTTGCCCGGGCATTCGGCCACGCACGTGCCGCAGCCATGGCATTCGGCCGGATCGATGACCGCATGGCTGTGTTCATCCACCTGGGGAATATCGTAAGGACAGGCCCGCACACAGGTGAGGCAGGCGGCACACTTGCCTGAATCCACCGTGGCCACCACACCGCCCACCATGATGGCATCGCGGGAGAGCAGGGTCATGGCCCGGGAGGCGGCTGCCTTGGCCTGGGAAATGCACTCCTCCAAGGGTTTGGGGTAGTGGGCCAGCCCGGCCAGGTAGATGCCTTCGGAGGAGAACTCCACCGGCCGAAGCTTGGCATGGGCTTCCACCAGGAAACCGTCGGCATTCACCGGTACCTTGAACAATTCGAACAGTTCGCGGTTGGCATTGGGCACCACGCCGGTGGCCAGCACCAGCAGGTCGGGCCTCAGTCGCACCGGCAACCGCAGCACGTGGTCGATCGTGTCGAGAACCAGGTGGTTGTCGGCGTCGGTGGAGACCTTGGGCGGATTTTCCGGTTCGTAGCGGATGAACAGGATACCCGCATCCCGAGCCTCCTTGTATAGATCCTCGCGGAAGCCGTATGAACGGATGTCCCGGTAGAGAATGCTCACCTTTTTTTTGGGATTAATTTTCTTAACGGCCAGGGCGCTTTTCAGGCTGTGTGTGCAGCAGATTTTGCTGCAGTAAGGACGATTGTCGTCCCGGGAGCCCACGCACTGGATGAAGACAACGCTCTTGGCCAATATCAGGCGATTGTCATTGCTGGCAACCGCTGTGTCCATGTCCAGGTGGGTGAGCACATCGGGGTGGCTACCATACAGATACAGGTCCGGTTTGTATTCACCGCCGCCCGTGGCGATGATGGTGGCCCCGTGGGCAACCAGCGTTTCCGTCTGGTCACCGTTCATCGACGCCAGTGTAGTGGAAAAATTGCCGATACTGCCCGTGGTGCGTTTTACCCGCGTGTGTGTAAACAGCCGGATGCGCGGGTGGGTGTTTACCCGTTGGATGGTGTCGGCCAGGTAGGGGGCGATGGGTTGCCCCT
Source organism: Desulfosarcina sp. (assembly GCF_033791525.1). Classification (GTDB taxonomy): domain Bacteria; phylum Desulfobacterota; class Desulfobacteria; order Desulfobacterales; family Desulfosarcinaceae; genus Desulfosarcina. Next base: position 7,045 of record NZ_JASJGN010000199.1, on the reverse strand, counting down.
GCCAGGTGGCGTTGAGCAGGTTGGCCACCCCGCCCAGCTCAGTGGATTTTTCCACCAGCACCACCTCCGATCCCTGGTCGGCCACACCCAGTGCCGCCTCCATGCCGGCCACGCCGCCACCCACCACCAGGGCGGTCTTTGTGATCGCCAGACTCACCTGGTGCAGGGGCTCGATGTGGGCGGCCTTGGCCACGGCCATGCGCACCAGATCCTTGGCCTTGGCGGTGGCACGTGCCGGTTCGCTCATGTGCACCCAGGTGTTCTGGTCTCGGATGTTGGCCATCTCGAACAGGTACTTGTTCAGGCCTGCGTCGCGAATGGTCTCCTGGAACAGGGGTTCGTGGGTGCGCGGGGAACAGGAGGCCACCACCACCCGGTTGATGCCTTTTTCGCGGATGATGGTTTTTATGTGATCCTGGGAATCCTGGCTGCAGGTGAACAGGTTGTCCTCAACGTGGACCACGTGGGGCAGGTCGGCGGCATAGTCGCGGACCGCCGGCACATCGGCGATACCGCCGATGTTGATGCCGCAGTTGCATACGAAGACACCGATGCGTGGTCCCTGGTCGGACACGTCCAGCTCCGGTGGCAGTTCACGCTTGCGAGAAAGCGTCCAGCGAGACTCGGAGAGCAGGCTGCTGGCGGCGGCTGCGGAGGCCGAGGCTTCCATCACCGAATGGGGAATGTCCTTGGGCTCCTGGAAGGCCCCGCATACGAAGATTCCCTCCCGGTTGGTGCTCACCGGCGCCAGGCAATCGGTCTGCGCGTGGTTGTAGTGGTTTAGGTCGACACCCAGCCGCCCGGCCAGGGATACGGCGTCGGGGTTGGGGGCCAGGCCCACGGAGAGGATCACCATGTCGAAGTGCTCTTCTATGTTGTTGCCCGACTCGGTGGCATAGATGATGCGCAGCCGGTCGTCCTCGTCAGGGAACACCGAGTGGATGCGCGAGCGGATGTGCCGTACCCCGTGGTCCTCCCGGGCCCGGTTGGCGTACTTGTCAAAATCCTTGCCGAAGGTTCGCATGTCCATGAAGAAGATGGCTGTGTCCAGTTCTTCGTCACTGTGCTCTTTGGCGATGACCGCCTGTTTGTTGGCATACATGCAGCAGACCGACGAGCAGTACCCGTTGTCGCAGGCATTGAGATCCCGGGACCCCACGCATTGCAGCCAGGCGATCTTTTTTGGCGCCCGGTCGTCCGACGGCCGCACCAAATGCCCCGCATAAGGGCCGGAGGCGGAGAGGATGCGCTCGAACTCCAGGCTGGTGACTACGTTGGGGTGGCCGGCATAGCTGTAGGTCTCGTATATGGACGGATCGAAGGGGGCGAACCCGGGGGCCAGGATGACCGCCCCCACATTGATTTCATGGATCTGTTCGGTCATGTCATGGCACACCGCTTCGGCCAGGCAGGCCGAGACGCACTGGTAGCACTCCGAGCAGACCCCGCAGGCCAGGCAGCGCTGGAGCTCCCGCTGAACCGCCGCTTCGTCAAGGCCCAGTTGGACCTCGTCGAAGGTGGCTTTGCGTCCGTCGGGCTCGGCCATGGGCATGGCTTGGCGCGCGATGGGGACTGCCGTGGAGAGGTCCACGTCTTCCACCGGGAACAGTGCGGCGTTCCGGTCGGCCTTGAGATCCTCGCCCACCAGGTAGCGTCGGATGGATTCAGCGGCGGTCTTGCCCGCGGCAATGGCCTCGACCACGGTTTTGGGGCCGGTGACCGCATCGCCGCCGGCAAAAATGTCCGGATCGCCGGACTGCAGGGTCACCGGGTCCACGTTCATGGTTCCCCAGTCATTCAGGGTGCAGGCGCATTCGTCGGTGAGGCAGGCCCAGTCGGATTCCTGTCCGATGGCCGGGACCACCGCGTCCACCTCGATGGTAAATTCGGAGCCGGCGACGGGCTCAGGGCGCCGCCGGCCGGAATCGTCGGGCTCACCCAGCTGCATGCGGATGCATTCGATGGCCGTTACCCGGCCGTCCGTTTCGGCCACCCGCACCGGGTTGGTCAGGGTCATGATCTCGACACCCTCCTCCCGGCACTCTTCGATCTCTTCGGCGTTGGCCGGCATCTCAGCCTCGCTGCGTCGATAGATGATGAACGGCTTTTTAGATCCATTGCGCAGGGCGGTTCTGACCGAATCCATGGCCACGTTGCCGCCGCCGATGACCGCCACCCGGTCGCCCAGGTCGATCCGTTCACCCAGGTTGGTGCGCAGCAGATAGTCCATTCCCGGCCACACGCCTTCATATTCTTCGCCCTCGATGCCCAGCACTTTGCACTCCAGGGAGCCGATGGCCATGAAAAAGGCCTTGTATTCCTGCTCGCGCAGCTGGCCGATGGTGGTGTCCGTTCCCAGGTCCACGCCGGTTTGGAATTCGACACCCAGCTCCCGCAGCACGGCGATCTCGTCGTCGATGATCTCCCGGGGCAGGCGGTAGGCCGGAATGCCCAGGGCCAGCATGCCGCCCAATGTCTCGTGTTTTTCGAAGACCGTTACCGCAAATCCCTCGATGGCCAGAAAATAGGCGCAGGCCAGGCCGGCCGGTCCGCTGCCCACCACGGCTACTTTTTCCGGTCTGGCCGCCTTCTTTTCCGGGATGAAAGCGACGTCGTTCTGCCTGGCCCAGTCGGCTAGAAACCGGTGCAGCGCCATGATGGAGACGGGTGCATCCACCTTGGTTCGTGTGCATGCCGTTTCGCAAGGGTGGTGACAGATCCGGCCGCAGATGCCGGGGAAGGGGTGCTCGCTGCGGAACAGCTCGAAGGCTTCCTTGTATTTGCCCTGGGCCATCAGGGCGATGCAGCCCTGGAAACTGGGATTGGCCGGGCAGGCGGCCTTACAGGGGGCCGTGCCTTTTTTCTCGATGGTATAGGCACTGGGCATGGCCTGGGGATAGCGCTTGAAAGCGGCCTTGCGGTTGGCCAGGCCCTGGTCGAAGTCGTTGGACACGTCGACGGGGCACACCTTGCTGCATTCGCCGCATGCCGTGCAGCGTTCCATATCGATGAAGCGGGGCCGTTGGCGCAGGGTCGCGGTGAAGTTGCCCGCGTCGCCGGCGACCGACTGCACGTCGGTCATGGTGTAAAGGTCGATGTTGAGGTGGCGGCCAGCTTCGACCAGCTTGGGAGAAATGATGCACATGGCGCAGTCGTTGGTGGGGAAGGTCTTGTCCAGTTGGGACATGACCCCACCGATGGCCGAGCTCTGTTCCGCCAGGATGACCCGGTAGCCGGAGTCGGCCAGATCCAGTGATGCCTGTATGCCGGCAATGCCGCCGCCGACGACCAGTACCGAACCCGTTGTTTGTTTTTCCATATTCTTATTCCTCCAATTCCCCAATTCCAAAATTCCTCAATTCGAAATTCAGATGTCAGATGTCCGAATGGTGTCTTCTGTTGTCCGACCTCCGTCCTCCGCCTACAGCCCGTAACTAGCCAGATCCGGTCCCAGGTAGCTGCGTTCGTTCTCGCCGAGGATGCCCATGGCCAGGCACATGATGGTCCAGAGGTGCAGCACGTGGTAGCGGCCGCCGTAATGGCTGCCCATATCCTCGATCTGGGCGTGGCAGTTGTGGCATGGGGCGATGACATATTTGGCCCCGGTGGCCATGACCTGGTCGAACTTGACTTTGCCGTAGGCCCGCCGCTCTTCTGTAAAACCGCCCTGCAGGGCGCCGCCACCGCCGCCGCAGCAGTAGTTGTTGACGCCGCAGGGGACCATGTCCACGAAGTTCTCTTCACCAACCACGGTTTTGATGACGAAGCGCAGCTCGTCGGCCATCTCCCCGCGCAGGGTCTTCCTGACGATGTTGCAGGGGTCCTGGACCGTGAACTTGATCTTCAGGTCCCGGTTCCAGTCTGAGTTGACCTTGAGCTTTCCCTCCCGGATCCACTGGGCATAGAGTTGAATGATGCTGGTGAATTCAAATTTGTGGGGGATGTTGAACTTGCGCAATCCTTCCAGGATCGCAAAATAAGAGTGCCCTCACTCGGTGTTGACCACCATCTTGCACCCCAGGTTGTTGTCGACGTGGTCGACGAACTCCTCCATGATGTAGCGCCAGCCCTCCTCGTCGGCCAAAAACAGGCAGTAGTTTTCTCCTGCCCACATCACCGAGGGGTAGGTCCAATCGGCATCCACCAGGTGCAGAATCTTCCACAAGGGCCCCATTTCATCGGGTTCGGTAACCGGTTCCCGGGAATTCTGATTGATGGCCATATAGGCCCCCACCCGATCCACGGTGACCCGCATGTCCTTGAACTGGGGCTGGTCCTCGCGGATCTCGTCGGCCACGTCCTCCACAGTCCAGATGAAATCGTCGGTGGGTACGCCCATGGCGTTGCCGGCCCGGATGTGCTGGTCGCAGGATCCGCGGATACCCTTGGGGCGCTTGTCCCGGGGCCAGGCGCCGCGCATGTTGTAGACTAGTTTGGGGATGTTGATCTTCATGGGGCAGGCATTGACGCAGCGGGCGCACATGGTGCACACCCAGGCCCACTTGGATTTTTTGACCTCCTCGTCCATGCCCAGGTTTACCATGCGCAGGAGCTTGCGCGGGTCCATGTCCATCAGGCCCGATGCCGGACAGCCGCCGGTGCAGGTGCCGCAGGTCATGCAGCGGTCCAGCAGGGCATCGGGCACCTTGTCCAACACCTCTTCCTTGAATTCACACTCCAGATCATCCAGTTCGATGGGTGATGTCATGGTACGGACCTCCTCGACCACTCAGGTGGTTAGGTTGAAGGTAGAAGGCTGAAGGCGCGGATACTAGCGGCTTTAGCGAGCAGCCGGCATCCTTGAGCCTAAACCCTGAATTGCCTTATCATCAGCCGGCCATGCAGGCGCGGCATTGCGTGACGGGTTGAAACGATGAACGTCGAACATCGAACGCCCAACGTCGAATGTTGAATATGGTAATTCCCAAGGTCTATTCACAGATGGTGGATGGCGGCTCAGATCAAGGCCGCAGGACGATTGGAACCGGAGGCGTAGCAGCGCTACGTCGAGGATTTCAATCTTACGAGAACGCGGATATGGGTCGCCAGCTGCCATCTGTGAACAGTCACTACCTGATTTTTGCCGCGTCTAAGTAGGGCTGGATCTTATCGATGCCGCCCAGGGTGATGATGTGGACACCATCGCAGATGTCGCGCAGCCCCTTGATGGTGTCGGCGAACAGCTCGATGCTGGCCTTCTGCTTGTTGGGCGCCTTGTCCAGCTTCTGGATGACCCAGTCCGGTATCAGACCGGCCTTGAAGTGCCGATTAATGAAGCGGGCCATGGCGGCGTTTCTGAGAAGCATCACCTCGGCGATAACAGGGACATCGAAGGTCTTGACCTGGCGCAGGAACCGTTGGAACTGATCCAGATCGAAGATGGGCGTGGTCAGAAAATAGCCGGTGCCCAACCCGCGCATGGTCTCCATCTCCTGCATGCCCTGTTTGGGCACATTCTTGCCCCAGAGGGATTCAACGCCCGAGCCCATGATGAACTCGACCTTTTTTTCCAGCTGTTTGCCGTCCACCGTTCGTCCGTCCTTCAAGTGCTCCAGGACTGATGCCAGCTTGCCCGAGTCCACATGGAAGAACATGGTTTCCTGCAGGCTCTCGCCGGAAATGCGATAGTCCTCGGTGAACACGAGCAGGTTTTCCACACCGGACTCGTGGGCATTGGTCAGGTCTTTCTGGAGTTGGATGCGGTTCTTGTCCCGGGTGGTGGTCTGGTAGATGGCGTCGAAGCGGTTCTGGTTGAGTAGTTCGCAGGTGCGGATGCTGTCGCCAACGACACCTTCCAGTTCCACCTCAGAGATCGAGACGCCGTCCATACGGCCGCGGATCCGTTTCAGATTGTCGACCAGCGCTTCGGGATCGTCGTCGCCCATGGGGGCCTGGACTTCCGAGGTGACCACAAATTTCTTTTTTTTCAGCGCTTCCTTGAGTTTCATGCTACGCCTCCTTATTAATGGTCGAAACGCGATTCGGATGGCTATCGGCTGTAAGATAATTTATATGGACTGCGTTATCGGTCGTTGCAGTATTACAATACGGCTTCCTCCCTCTATCCTTGCCAAATGAATTATCTTACAGCCTACTGTTTGAGGTCCAGCAGTCGGGCAACCTCCTTCTTGAGTTGGGGCAGGGGGAGTGGCTTGGAAAAGCAGATGTCGGCGCCGTGGCCCTTCATCTCCTTGAATTTCTCCTCATCCAGGTAGGCGGAGAGAACGATGATCTTGGTTTCCTTGGTGGTCTCGTTGGATTTGATCTTACGGCACACTTCGTTGCCCTTGATGTCGGGCATCATGATGTCCAGGATCATCAGGTGTGGGTGGAAGTGGTTGACCTGCAGCCCGGCCTCGAATCCGTCCGACGCGCTGATTACCTCATAGTCGAATTCGTCCTCCTCCAGGGCCTGTACGATGGTCTCCACGATAATGGGATCGTCATCCACCACGAGGATGCGCTTGCGTTCATCCTCACTCTCCGAATCCGGGATGGGGATGCCCTGGCCGCGCATGAACGTCTCCATGTCGCTGCGTTTGATGCGCCGATGCCCGCCAACAGTTTTGTAGGCCTTGATATGGCCGGCCTCGATCCAGTTTATGATGGTTTTCGAGGAAACATTGCAGAACTTGCTGGCTTTGAAGACGGTGAGTGTATCCTCCATTTTCCAATCCCTCCTTCAATCGAGTGGTTGTTTCTTAAGCGACTGTAAAACGATTCCTGTTACCGGCCTTATGTCATCTAAAACACGGCCTCCACGTGTTGTCAATAAAAAAATGTAAAAAGTATAATAACACAAATAGCTAAACCTATAGCCGGATAAATAATATAGTTATTATAGTTAATACAATAATTACATAAAAAATGGATCGGCTTTTTGTCCTCAATATGGATGGAAACACGGGTGGTGCATGTGGCGGGACGACTGGTATGCTTTCAGGCAAAGCGGCTCGTCCAACGCCTGGGGCAGGCGGCTGAAGCGACGGTGGTAGGCCCACGGCATGCTTTTCATGGGGTTGAGGGTTGAAAGGATAGTCAGCTC
>NZ_JASJGN010000198.1:0-10238 GCF_033791525.1 Desulfosarcina sp. | reverse complement strand
TGTAGGGTCGCGTATTGGGCAGCGAACGGATCATTGAACCACCTGGCTGAGTTTCTGGCGGGTGAGTTTGAGCCCGATCCAGATAATCGTGGAAGAGAGGATCAGCAGCAGGAAGCCGAAGGCCGCACCCTGGTTCCAGTTAAAGCTGGCGATAAACTGGTTGTAGATCTGCTCGGTGAACCACAGCGAGTTCTTGCCGCCGATCAGGTTGGGGGTGAGGTAGTTTCCCAAAGTGAGCATAAAGACCACGATTCCCCCGGACACGATGCCGGGCATGGCATGGGGGATGATGATCCGCGTGACAATCGAAAAAACATTTCCCCCCAGATCATAGGCCGCCTCGATGAGGCTGTCGTCCAGGCTTTCCAGCACCGATATCAACGGTACCACCATAAACAGCATGGAGGTGTAAACCAAGCCCATGACCATGGTGATGTCGTTGTAGAGCATTTCCACAGGGACTTTCAGCAGCCCGGCTTGAAGCAGGAAGTGGTTGATCACGCCGCTTTCTCGAAGCAAGATCATCCACCCGTAAACCCGCACCAGTTCGCTGACCCAAAAGGGCATGAGCAGCAGCAGGCTGAGAAAACCGCTGAAGCGCGGCGAAACCACCTTGGTAATATAAAACGCCACCGGCAGGGACACGGCAAAAGTGATTGCGGTGGTCAGGATGGCGTATACGGCGGTGCGCGCGAACGTGCGCCAGTAAACCGGCTCGTTGAAAAAATTCAGGTAGTTGATCAGGCTCCACACCATGGCTCCTGCATCGTCTTCGATCCGGAAGGACATCAGCAGCAGATCGATGTGGGGCAGGACGATAAGTAAAAACAGCCACATGAGCACAGGCGTGACAAATATCAGGAAAGGCAGTGTGATGTGGGTTCGGGGGGCGTTCATGGTACCCTGAAGCAGCTGGCGGAACGGGCGTTCCAGCCGATGTCGACACGGTCACCGGTATTCAGGTGATCGTATTGTCGGTTCTGGGGCAGGGCGATCATCAGTTCCGCATCGCCGTCCAACGGTGTGGCCAGCAGCCGGCTGTTGGCCCCGTCGAAAAGGATTGACCGGATGGTCACGGTCAGCCGGTTGAAATCGTCCAGACCGGCATCCGGGGCTATGATGATGGCCTCGGGACGGATAAAGAACGAAACCGCGGTACCCGGTTTCAGATCCGGTGCAGCGCCGGCTGAGAAGGTCTGGCCGTCGGCGGTTTTGATCGTGCACAAATCATCCCGCTGGTCGGCCACGGTCCCGTTCCAGGCGTTGTTGTCCCCCACGAAGCGGGCCACGAAGGGCGTCTTCGGGTGGGCGTAGAGCATGCGGGGGGTATCCACCTGTTCAAACCGGCCCTTGTTCATCACGGCCACGTGGTCGGACATGACCAGCGCCTCCGACTGGTCGTGGGTGATGTAGATGAAGGTCGTCCCCACCTGGGCCTGCAGTTTTTTCAGCTCCACTTTCATCTGTTCGCGAAGCTTCAGATCCAGGGCCCCCAGGGGTTCGTCCAGCAGCAGCACGGCAGGGTCCAGCACCAGGCAGCGGGCAATGGCCACCCGCTGTTTCTGCCCGCCGGAAAGCTGGTCGATCTTTTTATTGCCGAACCCCGGCAGTCCCACCCGCTCTAATATATCCGCCACCTTTCTATCGATATCGGGCTTTTTCTCCTTGCGCCGCTGGAGGCCGAAGGCGATGTTCTGGACCACGTTCATCATCGGAAAAAGGGCCAGGTGTTGAAATATCAGGTTCACCGGCCGGCGGTTGGGCGGAAGGTTCGCCATGTCGCTGCCGCGGATAAGGATCCGTCCCCCGGTGGGTTCGATAAACCCGGCGATCATTCTCAGCAGTGTGGTTTTCCCGCAGCCCGACGGGCCCAAAATGGAAAAAAACTGCCCCTGCTCCACCGCAAAGGAGACTTCGTTCACGGCGGTAAAATCGCCGAACGTTTTGGATACCTTTTCAACCGACAGGTCTAAGGCCATATCAATCGCAGTTCATTTTTTGACGGGTCCGTAAAAACGCCGATTTCTTCGTTACGCTTCATTCCTCGGGATTCGCAAGCCTTGATCTCGGCGTTTTTACGAATCCGTCGGAAAAGCGATTATTACGAATCCATCATTTTACCAGACGTCTAAAAAAGCCTCTGAAAGTAAACACACGTTCTCCGCTTGCCGGGTCACTATCGCCCGACATGGTCACGACTGCTTATTACGATGCTTTCTTCGCTCTGCTTTGCTACATAGCAATTCATTCAGTGTCCGTCCAGAAATGGTAGGTTGGGGCTCAGATCAAGGCCGCAGGGTTATTGAAACCGCAGGCGTAGCCGCGCTACGTCGAGGATTTATATAACACGAGAACACAGAGCTGGGCCCCAAGATGCCAGTTCTGGATGGATACTATTTGGCGGCCTTGACCTTGTCTAAGATCAACCCTTCAATGGATTCCAGCTTGGCCGGAACCGGCGGATACCATTTGATGTTGTCGATATCGGCCTTGGAAAAAGAACGCTGGAAATTGGCTTTGACATCGGCATCATAATACTCGATGGCCCCGGCGGATGCGGTGCCGTATTTTTCCTTATTGGTGAACACGGCCGCATTTTCCGGCTTCATCATGAAATTGATCCATTGATAGGCCGCCTCGACGTTCTTGGCCTTGGCCGGAATGGTGAAGGTGTCGATCCAGCCCAGGGCACCGCTTTTGGGGGCCACGAAGTCGATGTCCGGATTTTCGGCATGCATTTTCCATCCGCCGTTGTCCCAGGCCATGGCCACAAAGACCTCTTCCGAACGCATGGACTGCAGCAAAGCATCCCCGTTGGTCCAGTAATTTTTGACCAACCCCTTGCCCGCGATCAGCTTTTCACCGACCCGTTCCATCAGCTTTTTGTAGCTGGTCGGGTTGGCGTACAGCACAAAGGGATCCTGCTGCATGGAAAAGGCAATACCGATCAATGTAGGACGTTTGAGCCGGTAGCTGACCCTCCCGTTGTAGGCGGGGTTGAGCAGGTCCTTGTAATCTGACGCATCGGGCGCATATTTGCGGTTCACGATCATCCCTGAGGTGCCGTAAACATGGGGAACGGCATAGCTCTTATCGCCGACCATGGTATTTTTCTTCACCGCCTCCAGCATGGAGGGAACGATCTGGGCAGCGTCCACCTTGGTATAGTCAATCGGCTGGTAGAGCTTGTACTTGGCCTGTACCGATGAAATGCGGTCCTGGCTGGGCTGGGCCAGATCAAACCCAGCGCCGCGGGTGGCCCGAAGTTTGGCAATCATCTCCTCGTTGTTTGAATAGGTTGCCTTTACCGTGATTCCGGTCTCCTTCTCGAACTTGTCCATCAACACCTTGGGGGCATACCCCTCCCAAGTAAGCAATTCGAGGGTTTCGGCCTGGCACGACAATGAAAATGCGAGGACCAGTGACACGGCGACACACACAACGGCTACTTTTTTCATTTTTTCTCCTCCTGTTGACATGCGTTGTTCATAACGCAGAATTGACCCGCTGCAACGCTTCGTGCTGCAAGGTTCAACGCCGAACCTGATCGGGGGATCATGAACTTAGAAATGGTGTTGAGAAAGATACATCGAACTATTTTTTATAGTATTCCCGGGCCGCCGTGGCGTCAATACGAAACCTGAAAAATATCGGCACACGGCTGGCAGGGGTACCCATGCCGGTAACGGCGGTGCAACCGGTCTTTTCCGGAAACGGCTTCGGCGAATATGGCAGACAATTGTTAGGCGCCGATGAGAAAGCCGATGTTTCATCACCGGCAAACAGCGTTGCAACATCCGGATTGCATTCACACGCGCTTTCCCGTATGAGAAGGCTCTCGCGGTGAAGTTTGCGATTATCATGCGGCGGTTGTTAACAATGATCACCATTTGACAAAAAAATCCCTCTGAATAGATTCTTCAATTAGCCGCCAACACCCGAACGGGTTGATTAAGATGGACTATCTTTTTGAATACCGAGCATTGTCCGAAACACTTTACGATGCCCTGACCGAAGATGTATTCTATAAAATCATGGAAAGCAGCGTTGCCGGTGGACCGGACCAGCGCAGGGAGGCCATGCTGCGCTATTATGACTACTCGATAAAAGAAGCCCGTCAATATGGCCAGCTGTGTCGGCCAAACGGGAAGGCCTTTGGCGTGTCAATCTGGTCCAAGCCGGTCAACGGTGATCTGTCCCAGCAGATTGCCAATCAAAGAAAAGCGTTTCTCAGGATCCACCTGAGCGACACCTGCCTTGCAAAATATACGCAGATCACCGGAGGCATGGCTGAACAGACTGAGAAGGTTGTGCCCCCGGGCAGTTGGTATCTCTCTATCGTCGGCATCGCCCCGGCATATCAAGGGCAGGGCCTTGGCGGCAGGCTGATCCGGCCGATTTTGGACAAGACGGACGAACTGGGCCTCCACACCTACCTGGAGACCTTCACCCTTCGGAACATGCGTTTCTACCAACGGCTGGGGTTTCAGGAAGCCAGCGCTTTCGATGAACCGGGCACGAAATCGCCTTACTGGGTGATGATCCGGGAACCGTCTTAGCGGGATACCATTGTCTTATTATACAAAGTGTTACCAAGCCACTACAGGAAACCGATCAGGAGGTTGAAAATGCTGAAACTGGGAGAAAAAGGCGCCATTTTACAACGCGACAAAGAGACCTATGCCATCGCCCCCCACATCCCCTGCGGTCTGGTCACCCCCCAGCTGCTGCGAACCATTGCCGATGTGGCAGAAAAATACGATGCGCAGGCAATCAAAATCACCGGGGCCGCCCGGGTGGTCCTGGTGGGGTTGAAGGAGGAGCACATCGATGCCGCCTGGAACGAACTGCAGCTGGACAAGGGCGCCGCAGTGGGGCTGTGCGTGCGCAGCGTGCGGGCCTGCCCGGGAAACACCTATTGCCGCCTGGGCAAACAGGACGCATTGGGCATGGGCATGACCCTGGATAAAAAATATCACAGCTTGGAGCTGCCCGGTAAATTCAAGATGGCCGTGTCCGGCTGCCACCTGAGTTGCTCCGAATCCTGGGTTCGGGATATCGGTCTGATCGGCCTCAAGGATGGCTGGAAGATGGTCATCGGCGGCAATGTGGGTGCCGAGCCGCGCATCGCCCAGGAACTGGTTTCCGGGCTGGATGATATGCAGGTCCTGGTTGCGATCGACAAAACCGTTCAGAGCTACAAGGAAAATGCAAAAAAGGGCGAACGGTTGGGCAAAATGATCGAGCGGGTAGGTCTGACACCTTTTCAGGAGGCGCTGGCCTGACCGTCAGTAGAAAACTGACTGCACGTGTCCAGGCCTGTATGGAAGCGGCAAACCACTGCGTCCTGACGGTTGCAGGCATTCATAGGCGAAGTACACCGCAGCCTTTGTCAGTTAAATTTTAAACGAAAGGGTCCCATATGAAACGCTTTGGTTTTATTAGCCTGACTGTCATGATGATGATGGCTGCCGCGCCGGTTTCGGTCTGTGCCGACAGCCACGCCGACGCCATTGCTGTATTTAAAACATCCCCTGCTGTGATGCCGTTTTTTGAAACGGCTTACGGCTACGCGGTTTTTCCCACTGTGGGTAAAGGGGGCCTTTTTATCGGAGCTGCTTACGGAAAAGGCAAAGTCTTTCGGGGCGACAACGCCACCGGCACAGCGACGCTGATCAAATTGTCGCTCGGATGGCAAGTGGGCGGTCAGGCCTTCCGCGAGATCATCTTTTTTGAGGACGAACGCGCTTACGATGAATTTACCCGTGGAGCCTTCGAGTTCGACGCCAATGCATCCGCGGTGGCTATCACGGCTGGCCTGCAGGCCCAGGCTGGATCCATGGGCAAGACAGCAGGTGCCAGCGTGGGGCCGTCCACCGGCAAACAAGCCGGCACCAGTTATCGCAAGGGAACTGCCGTTTTTGTCCATGCCCTGGGCGGCCTGATGCTCGAAGCCGCTATCGGCGGTCAAACCATCAGCTTCGAACCGTACCAATAGGTGATGCCTTCGGTCCACGGGTAATCTGCCCAAGCGGCGCAAAGCCCCGCTTGGCTTGCATGGAGGATCGTCGGAAATTGTTGCGGCCCCTTAGAGACGCTTTCGCCCCTTTGGCGGACGGTCATGCACGCCGGGAAGGCCAGGTCTCCAGACCTCTCAAAAAAAATTAAGGGGAAATCATGGGTTGGTTCATGATTTCCCCTTTTTGTATTGGAGGGTGTTACTATCGTCAGGTCAATGGCATTTCCTGCCGATTTATAACAAAGATAAGTTCTTTTTGTGATTGATTCAAGGGCAGGGGCGACCATCTTGATTTAAATTTTTCTCAGACTGGTGCCAAAGGCCATGAGACCGGCGCCGGAGAGGAGCATGTTCAGTGGTTCGGACAACAAGGTTTTTGGAAGCATGCCCGTACCGATAAAATCGGCCAACGCCCCGGAATTGAGCAAGGGAAAAACCACCAAAACGAATATCAAGGTAGATAATGCTGCTGTTTTCTTCACGACTCGCGCCCCTGCTGTATAACCATGAAATTAGCTTTCAACGGCCAACGATTTTCGAGCAAGCAAGAAGGGTAATAGCAATGGGAGTGCCAAGGCTGACGGGACAACCATGAGAATTGTTGACGACAATTTAAGTCGCTGCTATTCCAAATAATTAGGTATTATATAAACATCTTTATGCAGGATTCGGAAGGGTGTATTGTTGTAGAAAAAGTATGGTGAGAACTTCATAGAAAAAGACAAAATATGAAAAAGTTTTCATAGCTTTTCAAAAATCAAGCCCTTGTTCTTCCCGCCCAACTGACCGCAGGCGGCCATGATGCGGCCGCCTTTTTCACCGCGCCTTCGAACGAACACGTTTTCGGCCACCAGCCATGCATGAAATAGTTCGTATGCGTCCGTTGACGGGGGGTGCCATTCACAGCCGGGCGTCGTGTTGTAGGGAATCAGGTTCAGCTTGACTGTCATGGGCGCCAGGTATCGCGCCAGGGCCCTGGCATGTTCCTGCCGGTCGTTGATTCCTTTAATCAGCACATACTCCATAAACAAGGCGGCTTTTCTGGCCAACGGGTATCCGAGCAACGAATCTCGCAGCGCGGCCATGGGGATGGACCGGTTGATGGGCATGAGCCGTGAACGGATGTCATCGGTGGGTGCATTGAGGGAGACGGCCAGGTTCACCGGCGCACCACCTATCCGGGCGAGACGGTCGATGCCGGCGGTGAGACCAACGGTGGAAACGGTGATATAACGCCGGGCAATGTCCAGCCCCCGCTGATCCGTCAGCACCCGAATGGCCTGAATCACGTTGTCCAGATTGTCCAACGGTTCGCCCATGCCCATGAAAACCACGTTACGGATATCGATCCCCAGCTGGTGACGGGCGGCAAACACCTGGCCGACGATTTCCGCAGCGGTGAGGCTGCGCAGCAGCCCCATCTTGCCTGTCCGGCAGAAACGGCATCCCATTCTGCATCCCACCTGGCTGGACACACACAGGGTGTGGCGCCTGAACATGGGGATGACCACCGACTCGATGTCCAGTTCATCCGCCAGGCGGGTCACGAATTTAACCACATCCCCGCCGGACACCCGCTTGACCAGCCGGCCCGTCGACAGCACCAGATCGGTTTCCAATTGACCGGCCATTTCAGACAGACCGGAAAAGGCGGCTAACTCGTGAAATGCCGTTTTCCCCGTTTTCATCACATGGCGGTAAACCGGCGTGCTGATGTGGGATCCCTTGCCGTATCGCCTGCGAAAGGCATCAACAAACTGGTCATGGGTGGTATCGAGAATCTTTAGCAACGATCGTCCAATGATATTAGTTCAATATACGGTTTTTTGTGGGGATCGTATGTTATCAGCATAAAAAAGCAACTGCAATCGGTTGACTCAGTTTGACACCCACTATGCTTTTTGCGATATTCAGGGCGGCCCGGCATGCGAATTCCGCAGCCGCCGCCCGGATCAGACAACCATTGCAGGCAGCTTGAATCTGCCTGGGGAAAACCAGGGGACTAATTAAGATGAAGGAAAACGAAACCACGCCCGGATCCAACTTCATAAGGACCATCATCGAAACGGATCTGAAGGCCAACAAAAACAATGGACGGCTGGCCACCCGGTTTCCCCCGGAGCCCAACGGCTACCTGCACATCGGCCACGCCAAATCCATCTGCCTGAACTTCGGGGTGGCCAACACCTACAACGGCACCTGCAACCTGCGCTTCGACGACACCAACCCCACCAAAGAGGACGTGGAGTATGTGGACGCCATCATGGAGGACGTGCGCTGGCTGGGATTCAACTGGGATGACCGCCTGCACTATGCCTCGGATTATTTCGAACAGCTTTACGATTTTGCCGTTCAGCTCATCCGGACAGGCAACGCCTACGTGGACGATCTGAATGCCGATGAAATCCGTCAGCACCGCGGCACCCTCACCGAACCGGGCACGGACAGCCCGTGGCGCAGCCGCAGCGTGGAAAAGAACCTTGACCTGTTCCAGCGGATGCGCGCCGGCGAGTTCGAAGACGGCTCCCGGGTTCTGCGGGCCAAAATCGACATGGCCCATCCCAACCTGATCATGCGTGACCCCACCTTGTACCGCATCCGTAAGACCAGCCATCACCGCACAGGCGACACCTGGTGCATCTACCCCATGTACGACTTCACCCACTGTCTGTCCGACAGCATCGAAGGCATCACCCACAGCCTGTGCACCCTGGAGTTCGAAAACAACCGCCCCCTGTACGACTGGGTGCTGGACCATGTTGACGCCCCCTGCCACCCCCAACAGATCGAGTTCGCCCGATTGAACCTGAGCTACACGGTGCTGAGCAAACGCAAACTGATCCAACTGGTCGACGAGGGCCATGTGAGCGGGTGGGACGATCCGCGCATCCCCACCATCTGCGGCCTGCGGCGCCGCGGCTACACCCCCGAAGCCATCCGCAACTTCTGCGACCGCATCGGCGTGGCCAAGCGTGACAGCGTGGTGGACGTAGCCTTGCTGGAGTACAGCATCCGTGAGGACCTCAACAAACGGGCCCCCCGGGTCATGGGCGTATTGCGGCCCCTGAAGGTAGTCATTGAAAACTATCCCGTGGGCCAGGTGGACGAGCTGGAGGCGGTTAACAATCCCGAAGACCCGCATGCCGGTGTGCGCAAGGTCCCCTTTTCCCGAGAAATCTACATCGAGCGGGACGATTTCATGGAAAACCCGCCCAAGAAATTCTTCCGACTGGGACCGGGCCGTGAGGTGCGGCTGCGCTATGCCTTCTTCGTGACCTGCATTGATGTGATCAAGGACGAGAAATCCGGCGAGGTCGTCGAGCTGCGCTGCACGTATGATCCGGCCACCCGTGGCGGCGACGCCCCGGACGGCCGAAAGGTCAAAGCCACCCTGCACTGGGTGTCGGCCGCCCACGCCGTGGACGCCGACGTGCGGCTGTACGACCGTCTCTTCAGCAAGGCCAACCCGGACGAAAAGGAAGAAGGCAAGACCTACATGGATTTCATCAACCCCGAGGCCCTAAAGGTGCTGCACGGCTGCAAACTGGAACCCAGCCTGGCCGATGCCGGTCCGGGTTTCTTCTGCCAGTTCGAGCGCATGGGGTATTTTTGCGTGGATGCCAAGGACTCGAAGCCCGGCGCTCTTGTATTCAACCGCACGGTGACCCTTCGAGATGCCTGGGCCAAGCTGAAGAAAAAATCCTAAAGAAACCCCGCAGAATATCCAATAACGAATGTCGAAGGGTGGTATCTCTGCACGACTCCGATTGCTAAAGAAACGGAACGCCTTCCTTCTGAAATCTGCGGTTCCTTGTTTGCCATTGGACGCGACCTGGGGCGACCTGGGGGGGGGATGATGACCTGGGGATGATGACCTGGGGACGGGTGATGACCTGGGAGGACCTGGCAAGGACTTGGGGACGGACCAAGGGAGGACCTGGGGACGGACCAAGCTAAGTATCAAGTATTAAATACTAAACATTGAAATAGAGGGCCTATTTGGGGTCTATATCGCGATTTTCGGGTTCAAAAATCGAATTATAGGCGGATTGTGCTTCCCGCAGTTCAAATGCTCCTTCAGCCCAAAACGCCTTTTCGCTTCGAAGAGCCATTGAATCCAACGGTGACGGTCCTGTTTAAATTTCAGCAGGAATTCCCGTTTGTGGCATCTTTGGGTAATGTGCCAGATTTGATCCGGAACATAATGTCGTTTTGCCCG
>NZ_JASJGN010000197.1:0-3455 GCF_033791525.1 Desulfosarcina sp. | reverse complement strand
GTGGTTCGGGGGATTGATCGGCATTTCCACCGTCTTCGCTTTTTTCGTTTTTACCTTTGCATTAGGCCGGCTGCAGGCAGGCATTGCAGCCATTCTGGCAATGTCCGAAATTGCTTTCGCCGTCTTCTATGCCCACCTGTTTCTGGGCGAGACCCTGGCCCTGATCGAAATTGCCGGTGCACTGGTGGTGGTGGCCGGTGTAATCCTTTTGCTGGCCCCCGGTGTGTCCACGAAAGCAATCAGGCCTTCCCCGCACCGATAATGCGAATGGTCTGCCCGCTATCGGTATCTTTCAGGCCATCCGGGAGACCGTTGAGAATCGACTGCTTGAGGATCTCCAGCAGCCGGGTCTTGACGCCTTCTCCATGGGTGATGAGGCTCACCTCGCGCGCCGGCACCGGAGCTTCAAGCGAATGCAGCAACCCCCGGGAACCTTCTGCCAGGGTCATGGCGGCCAGTTCGGGAAGCAGGGTGACCCCGTAACCCGATTCCACGATCCGTATCAGGCCCTCCAGGCTGCCGCCCACAAATCGAAGCCTGACCGGCTGGTGATCAGCTTTGTTCAAGCTCCCAATGCAAATTCGGGAAACCTGTTCGCGCAGGCAGTGGCCACTGTCCAGCAGCATCATCTCATCCGCAGCAAACTCCACGATGGACAGCTGTTTTTTCTCAGCAAGACGATGGCCGGCGGCGACCAGTGCATAGAACGGTTCACGGAATAACGGCGTTTCCCGAAGCCCTTTTTCTTCCAATGGAGTGGCGGCAATGCCGACATCCAGCAGATCCTTGCGCAGGCCCTCGACAATATCTGCAGTCAGCAATTCCTGAATGGTTAAGCGAACCTGTTGGTGGGAGGTCAGTAAATCCGGTATGAACCGCGGCAGCAGATAGGGCCCCAAGGTAGGAATGATACCCACACGCAACTCTCCGGAAGCCATCTCCCGCTGTTCGCGGACCAACTCACTGAGCCCCTTGAGTTCCCGCAGGGTGCGGTAGGCACGATCAATCACAGCCAAACCAAGGGTCGTGGCCCGGACCGGTTTTCTGCCGCGATCGAACAACGACACACCTAGTTCCGCCTCTAGTTTTTGAATCTGCATGCTCAGGGTCGGCTGGGTGACAAAGCACCGGGCGGCGGCCGCCGAGAAACTCCCGTGGCGGTCCACCGCCACCAGGTATTCCAGTTGGGTATGGGTAATCATTAAATATAGATTTTATTGATGGTAATATAACAATTATCGATTTGATTTATGTTACGTGCGTCGCCATTGTTTGTCAACAGCGGGGTACCGGTGGTTTAGATGTGATCGACATGCCTTGAAGAATCGATCCATATCCCGCTGGCAAACAACAAGCAGGAGAATCAACCATGAACCATACATTGCCCAAACTTCCCTACGCATATGACGCCCTGGAACCCTATTTCGACGCCAGAACCATGGAAATTCACCACACGAAACACCACCAGACCTATGTGGACAAGCTGAATGGCGCCCTAACCGGACATGAGGCGTTTCAGGACAAAAGCCCCGAAGCGCTCTTGAAAAATCTCGATGAAGTCCCCGAGAGCATCCGGACAGCGGTGCGCAATCACGCCGGCGGGCATGCCAACCACTCGTTCTGGTGGCCGATGCTGAAAAAAGATATTTCTTTCGGTGGGCCTGTTGCCGATGCCGTTAAACAACGATTCGGCAGCTATGAGAAATTCAAGGAAACATTTTCAAGTACCGCCGCCCTGCTTTTCGGCAGCGGTTGGACCTGGCTGGTGCTGGACCGGGGCAATCTGGAGATCGTGGCAACGCCCAACCAGGACAATCCTATCAGCCAGGGCAAGACACCAGTCATTGGCATCGACGTCTGGGAGCATGCCTATTACCTGAAGTACCAGAACCGTCGCCCGGATTACATCGGCGCCTTCTTCAATGTCATCAACTGGGATCGGGTGAACGACATCTACACCGCGGCAAAGTAGGCCTCAACAGCGACATTCTCTCGCGATAGCGGGCCCTTTGAAAAAAGCCAATGGTTGGCGGCTGGAACACAATACCCACTGGCATCCGAAATGAATGAGGACTTGGGTCATCTGGACGGGCGGCACAGGGCAAGGGGGTATTGTTTTTGCGGTGATGCGGCAAGCGGTCACGAAAGGCTGATCAAGGAGCGGGCAAAAGTCGTCCTTTGACCTGGTCACGCCCCGCTTCCTTGGCCTCGTAGAGCAGTATGTCGGCCAGCTGGAGCAATGCTTCCGGCTTGACGCCTTCCTTCCAATCTCGCGGGGAAAATCCGGTTACGCCGAAGCTGGCGGTAATGGGAATGGTACAGCCTTCGACCTGTGTCTCACATTTCTGGATGGTTTCCCTGAGACGCTCGGCCACTGCCATGGCCCCTGCCAGATCTGTTTCCGGCAGGACGACGATAAACTCTTCTCCACCGTACCGCCCTGCCCACGCGGTCTGCTGTCGGATAACCGAAGTCAGGCACCTGACAAATTTCTTTAGCACTGAATCCCCGGCCAGATGGCCGTGTGTATCGTTGACCTTTTTAAAATGATCGATGTCACACATCAGTAAGGAGAAATCGCGACCGTACCGCTTGGCCCGACGGATCTCCTGGGGCAACCGCTCGTTGATGTGCCCCCGGTTGTAAATGCCGGTCAGCGGGTCGGTGATGGACAGAAGATGAATTTCATCGGCAGCAGCCTTCAGCGACTTTTCCAGTTCCAGGATTCGGATGCCGGTTTTGATGCGGGCCACCAACTCCGCATAATGGGTCGGCTTGGTGAGGTAGTCGTCTGCGCCGGCACTTAATCCCGAGATGATGTCGTCCTTGGAGCCTTTGGACGTAAGCATGATGATGAACACATATCGGTCCGGATTCTCCTTCCGGATAGCCAGGCACAATTCCGGCCCTTCCATTTCCGGCATCTTCCAGTCCGTCAGCACGATGGGAAAAAACTGCTGGCGAGACAGTTCAAGCGCTTTGCGTCCGTTTTCCACCGTGGTCACCGAAAACCCCTCTTTGACCAGGATTCTCTCGAACAACCTCCGTGAGATGGGATCGTCTTCAGCCAGGAGAATGGGATAATAGTCGCGATTGCTTACCATCTGGTTAACCTATCCGAAAACTGACCGTTCACGCTCATCAAGCTGTCGGTGGGTGAAGGCTCACCCATGCGGGAAACATGAATATATTATACCGAATATTGAATAACAACCATTGAAACGAGTTTCATCCCACCCCTTGGATAATGGTTCGCATCCCATCTTTTTTGAGACAACGTCGAAGTTGTCCAAATAAAGACAGGCATGAAGGCGTGTTTTTCCATCTGAGTCAGGCCTCGGCCAAACAAGCCCGACAAACCGTCTGGTCATCCACCGGCGCCAGTTTGGAGACCATGGTGGGTTCACCGCAGCGGGAGCAGGGTGTGGAGGGCTCGATGCGGGCCTTGTCCGGCA
>NZ_JASJGN010000196.1:0-15499 GCF_033791525.1 Desulfosarcina sp. | reverse complement strand
GGGTTGACGTCCAGAGCGGAACCGGCAGGATGAACAACAGCAGGCCCGCACACAGTACCGGAACGCCCCCGACACATACCAGGCGGGCGCGCCGGCCGCGTGCCGCCGGGCTGTTCACAAACTGGGTCATGCGGCGGACTGCCGGAACCAACAGCAGGCTGATGGCGCCCCATATGCCGATCAGTATGCCGACGATAAAGAAACGGCTGCTCACCAGCAGCACCAGCCCTACCAGAACAGCTATCCGGTAGCAGAAGGCAACCGGTCCGTATGCCAGGAACCAGCCTTTCTCCCCGGGAGCAGTCACCGGTGATTCGACCGTGGCAATCCCCAACAGATAGCGCTGCAAAAGATAACCGAGATAGCGGGTGGCACGCTGTCCCAGGTTGGGGATTTCGATCAGATCGGCCAGAATATAGTAACCGTCGTAGCGCAGCAGGGGATTGCCGTTGAACAACACCGTCGACACACCGCCGATGAGCATGATGTTGTATGCAATTGCGCTGACCAGTCCGCTTTCCACATTTAACCAGACAAACAGTGCCAGGCTGGCCAACAACAGTTCGACGGCCATTCCCATGGCAGCCACGGCGATGCGGTGTTTTTTGTCAGGAAAGGCGGCGGAGGTAGAGGCATCGATATAAGGTATCGGGGTCAGTGCGAGCAGGATAATTCCCATTTCATGCACCTCGCCGCCCCACTTTTTCACTGCAAAGGCATGCCCGAATTCGTGGAGGATTTTTACCAGCGGGTAGACCAGCCATAGCAGCATCAGGTTACTCGGTGAAAAAATTTGGTCGGACAGGCTGCCGGACAATTCAGGCCAGTGCAGTCCCGCCAGGATCATGGCCGCCAGTACGATCAGCAACCAGACGACAAAAACACCGCGCGTAAACACAGGGGCCGCGAGAAAACCCCATCGTTCCAGAAACCGGTCCGGGTCGCACAGCGGAAAACGAAGGGAAAACGGGTTGGCAGCCCGCTGTTTCCACCCGCGGTTTTCTGTGTCTCGAACGGTGTGGACTAACTCCATCGTGCTGGGCAGGATGTCGCTTTGAATCAGGTCGGCGTCGTGCAGCTGACCGAGCAGGCGAATGAATTCATCCTGGGTCGGGGAGGTGTCAACCGAAAGGCCGCCGGCGTTGTCCCAGATATCCTGCACCGTGCGCCGGCCGTCCATCTGGCCGATCAGCGCGTAGGCGGCTGCGTTGAACCGGTGGTTGCGACCGTTCAGGCGGTTCCTCAAGACGTACCAGAGCTGCCCCCGGTATACATGGCGGGAAATGTTGGCGGTATCGCGCAGCACCGGCTTGAGCTTGGCGACGCGATACCAGTAGTTGCTGAATAGGGATTCGGGCATAGTATTGTGTGTTGCGTTATGAGTTTTTAAGGTATCTGTTCACGGTTACCGGTTCACAGTTCACAGTTTTTTCAATGAACTATGCAAGGATTGAAGCATCTTGGATATTGATTTCAATTCTGTTATTAATTCTTTCGCATCTTCCAAACATCTAAATCCTCAAAGGAAGACCCCATAGTTATCCTCTGTCTTCTGCTTTTCTTAACCGTGAACCGATAACTGTAAACCGTGAACGGTTAAGTTTTGAGTTTTAACTTTTTTATTTCCTCATCACTCCAAAACTCACTCACGGCAGTTTATTCCAAACAAAAAGCCGCAGCCAGTCGACCAGCCGTCGGGTCCAGATCCACAGCAGCTTCGCCTGGCCGATCTCAATCTTGGTGATCCCTTCCATGCCGGGACGCATCAGATCCGAGTGGCTGTCCATGACGGCTTCGACCCGGAAATAGTTGCGCCCCTCTTCGGTGGATGAAACGGGTGTCAATCGATCGATGGTGATGGCCAGGGTCTGGTCGGGGATGCCGGACAATTTCAACAGCCCGCGCTGCCCTATCGCAATCAGACCGATATCGCGGTCGTCAACCTTCATAACCACCCGGTATTCGTCGGTCGGAGCCACTTCGAAAAGGATTTCACCCGGTGTTACCGGTGAACCCAGGGCCTGGCTGAGGTCACCCTTGACAACCAGTCCGGCAAACGGTGCGATGAGGGTGGTGCGTGCCAACTGCTGTTCGACCAGGCTCAACTGCGCTTCGGCCTGGGCGCGTTTGGCCCTGAGAATGGCAATTTCAGCACGGTCCGATCCGGCAAGTGCCTTGCGATATTCCTTGAGCAGCTGGGTACGCTGGCTCTGCCATTTGCGCTGTTCGAGCCGTAGCTCCTGGTCCTCCAGCGTAGCTAACAGGTCCCCGTCGCGAACCAAGTCACCGGCACGGACATGGGCCTCGGCAATATAACCCTGTTGCGGTGCCACAATTGCCCGGCAAATACCCGGCTCCAGCTCGGAATCGCAGGAGATGCGCAACATCGCGCTGGCCAGGGAGAGCCAGACCAACAGAACGGTGATCAGGCCGACACCCACTTTCAACGGCAGATGGCGCGGACCGAACAGTTTGGCACACCCACTTTGCAAAGATTCGAGGACCTTTACGGGCAAGAACCGCTCGTCATGCCTTCTGGTTGCCAGCACCGGTCCGAGTAAAAGCCCGATCTGCTCACACTGGGCCACCGTTTCGGCGCCAAAGGGGTTGTCCGCATCGCGTTCCAGCAGCAGGGCCCCAACCGCTTTACCGTTTTTTACCAACGGCAGGGTGCAAATTGCCGCCTCTTGCTGTACGTTGGCCAACTGGGCGTGAAAACGGCTAATCAGCACGCTGTCGTTATCGGTCTGCGGGTACACGATACAGGCGCCCTGATCCAGGGATTCGGTCATCGCATCCCGGATGCTGCGGACCAGGCTCGAATGTTGATCGATGCGTGTCGTGTGTGACAATGCCTCGACCCGAATCCGGTGGTAGCGCATGAACCCAAGACTCACCCGGTGACAGGCAAAGCGCTCAGCAAGCTCATTGGTCACCTCGGTCGCGGCAACTGTGAACTGGTCATGTTCCAAACCGGCGGCAACCAGATCCACCAGATTGACCAGTTGCTCCCTGGCCGTGGACCCATGCAGCAGGATCATGGCTTCGAGCCACTTGGCCCCGGCTTGAACATGCTGCACCGCTGCACGCTGCATCGACTGCGAGCGGTGGGTCATTTCGATAGCGACAACCCCCAACAAGCGGCCTTCTAAAAACAATGGGCACGCCAGCGCATCCAGTGGTTCGCCGGTATTTTCAACTTGATGGCTGCGGGTTTTTATAACCGCCTGTTTGTTGTCCAAGGCCGCCCGGGCAACCGGTAACAGGGCATTGTGTCCATCTACGTCCTGCGGCCAGGACAAAGCCCGATCATAGGGCCCCACATCGGTGGGACCGGACAACAGGACGGCATGCGTGGATCCGGAAAGCATCCGGCACTGATTGAACAGCCAGGTTTTTAAGATTTTTTCCATGCTGTATATATAATAACTGTGGATCGTTACTTGAAAAATTACCTTAGGCAGTCATCGGTAGTTTTCACAAATAACTAAAGTGAGTCCCCATATAAACGACAATTATTGTTAAATTGCATGGCACAAAATTATCCTTAACATTCTGTAAATATGATAAAAAATATGATGCCTCAACAATCCAACTGATTTGTCCATAAACACAATTTGCAATTATTGTGCAATCTCAATCTGTTGGTAAAATATGATGGAAATCAGGAAAGTTAACGCTTGAGGAAGGAAAAGAATAACGACAACATCTAAAAAATAACAGTAAACCTGACAAATTGTGTCATGAAAGAGCCAAATTATGTTTATATGCCAATCAAGTATACGCTCAACAATCCCTGCTTACAGTCGCTCAAAATAGGAATTACGATCTGAATGGCCAGGCAAGAACGTTAAGGTTATCTCACGGAAACCAACCCCACCGCTTCGTGTGTTACCATACCAAAAACATGTCGCTCGGAGAATCGTGTGGTATGGATCGGCAAATTCAATGATAAAGTAATATCATGTCCATATTTG
Organism: Desulfosarcina sp.; assembly: GCF_033791525.1. Classification (GTDB taxonomy): domain Bacteria; phylum Desulfobacterota; class Desulfobacteria; order Desulfobacterales; family Desulfosarcinaceae; genus Desulfosarcina. Next base: position 11,522 of record NZ_JASJGN010000196.1, on the reverse strand, counting down.
GATTAGTTAAGGATTCCATAAATACAACCGGTTTGTGTGGTCCACATTTGCAACCCGCGCACTATAAATGGCCGTCTGCCAGGAGCGCGGCAAAAACATCCTGGGGAACAGGGTGTTTGAAAAGATAGCCCTGGCCTTCATCACAGCCCAGTTCCTTCATCAGCGCAAATTGTTCTTCGGTCTCAATGCCTTCGGCTACAATCAGTTTGTCCATGCTGTGTCCCATGGCAATGATCGCTTTGATGATGATCAGATTCTTGGGTTCGGTGGTGCATCCCATCACAAACGAACGATCAATTTTGATGATATCGACCGGGAAGGATGTCAGGTAGCTCAAGGAGGAGTAACCGGTTCCGAAATCGTCCAGGGCGATTCTGAGTTTCAGGGCTTTGATCTGCTGCAGCGTGGAAACCGTCTCCTGGGTGTCCTGCATGAGCACATTTTCGGTGATTTCGATCTCAAGGCTCTCGTTCTCGTTGCCACGTGCGCCCAGCGCCTCTTTAATGGTCCGAATGATGTTCTGACTGGATAGCTTGTATCCCGAGAGATTTACTGCGACATTGACGGGCTGCAACCCGGCATCGATCCATTGGTTCTTCTGCCGGCATGCGGTCTGCAACACCCAGCGGTTGATATCGATGATCTGGCCGGACTCCTCGGAAATGGGTATGAATTTGTCCGGGGTGATCATTCCCTTGGTGGGGTGAATCCATCGGATCAGTGCCTCGGCACCCACGATCCTGCGAGAGGAGAGGTTGATTCGCGGTTGATAGAAAAGGACGAATTCATCATTGATCAGGGCTTTTTTCAGATCCCGCTCAATGGAGAACTTTTCCATCGCCGATCGGTTGAGGGATTCCGTGTAAAACTGGTAGCTGTTTCTGCCATTTTTTTTGGCATGGTACATGGCGGAATCTGCATTTTTCAGAAGTATACTGGATTCTGTACCGTCCTCCGGGAAAACGCTGATGCCGATGCTCGTGGTCATAGAGACATCATATCCCTCGAGTTGATAGGTATCGGCAATCTCATTGATCAGGCGCATCGCCACCTTGGCCGCCGATTCCGGCTCCTTGATATTGGACAGCAGAACGGTAAATTCATCACCTCCGAGCCTGGCGATAACCGAATCCAGCGGATCCAGGCCAGCGATGGATGCCGTGTCGCTGCCGCGGATGTTGGTTTTGAGCCTGCTGGCCACCTGTTTTAAGAGCAGGTCTCCGATATGGTGCCCGAGGGTATCATTGATCAGCTTGAACTGATCGAGGTCCAGAAAAAGCAGGGCAAATTTCTGGCGGGTGCGACGCGCAGTGGCCACAGCCTGCTCGAGCCGGTCCATGAACAGGGATCGGTTGGCCAGCCCGGTCAAACTGTCATAAAACGCCAGCATCCGGATCTCTTCCTCGGCCTGTCTCAACTGGGTCACATCCTGAATCACCCCCAGCATCAGTTCCGGGATCCCATCTTTACTGTATACAACCTGCCCTTGATTCAAAATGTGCTTCTGGGAGCCGTCAGGGAGAATCACCGGATAGTTGAGAACGACCGCCTGTTTGCGTTGCACGGCCTGATCGATTTTTTCCTTCACGGCATCCCGTTCACGGGCAATAATCGGCGACAGAAAATCTTCGTAGGAGGCCTGGTGCTGGCCGTCGAGGCCAAGCAGACGGCAGGCTTTAGATGAGCAACTGAATTCGAAACTCGCCAGGTCGATCTGCCAGTTGCCCAGTTTGGCCAGTTCCTGGGTTTTGGCCAGTCGGCTGCGATTGCGGTCCAATTCCTTGAACGCCTGGCCGGCCCGCAGCAGGTATTTGGCCTTGTGACCCAGCATCGTCCAGTTGATCGGTTTGGATACAAAATCGCTGGCGCCGGCTTCAAAGGCCTTTTCGATTGAGGCATCATCGTCCGAACCGGTCACCATGAGAATCGGTGTGTAGCGTCCGGCGGGAAGCCGGCGGACGGCGGTACAGGTCTCGAATCCGTCCATTCCCGGCATCACCAGGTCAAGCAGGATGAGATCCGGCTTGTCGCTGGCAAAAAGATCCAGTGCCGTCTGACCGTGGTCGGCCTCAATCACGTTGAAGCCGGACTTTTTCAGGGCCGCCCCCATAAAAAGCCGCAATGACGGCTCATCGTCCACAACCAGTGCCAAGGGGCTCGCCCCACGATCTTCATGATCGATCATACGGTACGAATCTCCTTTTCCAAGTCTTTCTTTACCGCGGAAAATTCTGCAACAATGGCGGAAACCATCATCTCTGCATCTTCTCCGGAGTTTTTATTGCAGTCCATTTCCAGCATCCGGCTGAATTCAGACAGCCGCATGGCGCCCACATTGGCGCTGCTGGATTTGAGCCGGTGGGCAATTAGCCGCATCTCATCGATATTCTTTTCTGAAAAGGCCGTTTCCAATTGCCCGATCAACGGGTATGAGCCATCCAAGTAGGTCACAACGACCCGCTCGAGGAAATCGGGCTCTCCTTCGATCTGAAGCTCCTTAAGTGTATGCAGCACATCCAAGTCAATGGGGTGGTTTGTTTTCTTTTCAACAGCAAGTTTACCTTTTTGTGGATCTTTCCCACCGTCTTGTTTTACCTGATTTTCATTCTTAGGAACGTGGTCTCCGACCAAGCGCTCTATCGTTGCCAGCATCTCAGTCGATCGAAAAGGTTTGCTAATATAGTCGTCCATTCCTGCCGCTAGACATTTCTCCTTATCACCTTGGAGCGCATGCGCCGTCAGCGCAATAATGGGTGTATGGATGCCCTCACCCTTCTCTTGCTCTTTGCGCCGAATTTCGGCAGTGGCTTGATACCCGTCCAGAATCGGCATCTGGCAGTCCATGAAGATGAGATCAAAGTCACGCCCGTCAAGCGCATCGATGGCTTGGCGCCCGTTTGAGACCATCTCAACCCGGCAGCCGATCTTTCTGAGCATGCCTGAGGCAACCTCCTGGTTGGTCTCATTATCCTCTGCCACAAGCACGGTCAAATCAAACCGTCGCATTTCTTCGGCGATGCTGTACTGTGTGACAAGTTGGTTAGGTTCATCGGAGTTGTTATTGTAGAGAACGTTTTGCATGGTGGCATATAGATCAGACTGCCGGACCGGTTTGGTCAGATAGGCAGACAAACCGCATTTTTGCGCTATCTTCGCGTCACCGCGCAGTCCTACCGACGTCAACATGATCATCGCCATACCTGCCAGAGACGGATTCGCCTTAATGCATCGAGCCACTGCCATCCCATCCATCCCGGGCATGTCACTGTCCAGGATGACCAGTCTGAATGGTTGGCCACTGCTTTGGGCTTGCGTCAGCAAAGCGATGCCATCTTCTCCGTTTTGTGAGGCACGACTGTCCATTCCCCATGCAGCGGTCTGCCGCTTGAGGATTTCACAGTTGGTGGCATTGTCGTCAATGATCAGTAAACGGCATCCATGCAATCCAATCGCATCATCATCGCGTTTTTTCCGATGCTTTAACGTGCTTTTCTCCAATTCGATCGAAAAGAAAAAAGTTGCCCCTTTCCCGATCTCACTCTCACAATCCAGTGTCCCGCCCATCAAAGCAACGAGTTCAGACGAGATTGCCAGACCGAGACCGGTCCCCCCGTATTTTCTGGTGGTAGAACCGTCCGCCTGTGAAAACGGTGTGAAGAGCCGCTGTCGATCTTCAGGACTGATGCCAATGCCGGTGTCCCTGGTGGATACATGCAGCAGTACTTTATTATCAGAAAGACGCGTGGTCGATAGATTGACCACGACTTCGCCGTGCTCCGTAAATTTAACCGCATTGGCGACCAAGTTAGTCAGTACCTGTCGCAACCGGGTAGGGTCCCCTTTTAGGGAAACAATTGTATTTTCAGGAATACATGCCGCCAGTTCAAGCCGTTTGGCGTGTGCACGGGATGCCAGCATCTGGACGACATCATCCACCAGCATCTGAAGGTCGAAATTGATGGTCTCCAGTTCAAGCTTTCCAGCTTCTATTTTAGAAAAATCAAGGATGTCATTGATAATTGCCAGAAGGGATTCACCCGATTTCTGAATCGTTGTCGTAAAACGATGTTGTTCATCATCAAGCTCTGTCTGCAGAAGGAGCCCGGCCATACCCAGCACACCATTCATGGGTGTGCGGATTTCGTGGCTCATGTTTGCCAGAAACTGAGATTTTGCCTTGCTGGCTGATTCAGCTGACTGCTTGGCGACCTTCAAACGATGGGTTCGCTCAGTCACTCTTTCTTCTAATTCTTGATTAATCTGCTTCAGCTGCTGCTCTACTTCTCGGCGAACGTGCATTTCCTGCTGCAATTCAATGTTGGTCTCATTTAATTCGGCGGTTCTTCGTTGAACTCTTGACTCTAGTTCGTTATACGCGTTGCTCAGTTCCCCATCTTTTGCTTGCAACTGGTTAACGACTTGTTCAAGCTTCCCATTTATCAGCGATAGCTTCGTATGGCTTTTTTCCCGCAGTTTCTCAAATGTATAGGCGTACGATAGAACCACCAAAAACGAAGGAATGAACCGAACCGCAAACCCAGAGCTGTATTTCTCAAATTTAAATGGCAGATAGTCTTGCAAGAATAAGTATAATAAAATCATTGTTAACAGTCCGAGCGAGGCCCATAGACCCTTTTGGGGACCAAGAACAAAAAACGAGAAAAGCGGGAGCGTATAGCACCAAAGATGCCCGGTGTCGTTTACCCCTTTACTGATAAACAGATAGCCGAACAAAATCGTCGCAAGAAAAACCCCAATATTTGTCACCCGCCCATAGTTCCCTGTCCAGCGATAATAAAATAGCAAGATGGTTAACGCGGCGGCAAATGTATGGTCCATTAAGCCCACTATTGTTTTACCAGACGAATAAGCGAAAATACCCATTGGAAACAGAACAAGGATGCCGATGACGGCAATAATATTAAACAATATGGATTTTCGGCGCTGATCAGGATCCCCATGTTCATGGTTCGAAATGGAAAAAAGCTCAAACAGATTGAACTTATTGGGGAATTGTAGGCTTTTCATTGTGATAATGCTCTGTAGATTTAATCTTGATCTCCAGCAGGAATGGATGCTTAGGTTAGATGTTGTATCCGTCACAATCTGCTGAGCTACAACCCTGTTATAAAATTATAATTCAATGTATAATTATTAATAATTAAAATGATTTATGTTAAACTGCGTAAACGTCCTTACCAATTAAAAATCGGCCACCAGAACTCAAACTTTAGTAATAAGTTTTTATATTTACAGGCCAAAATTTCATAGGACCTGTTTTAGACAGCGTATATATGCAATGTGGACACAGCGATTATGAAAAGAGGTCAGGTGCAAAATGTTGTATGCGTAAACGCATCTTCCTTGTATTTGACTTTTTTAGTTCACCCCCGTTGAAGACCGTGGCCAGAGAACACCACAACCTTATCACCGGCAAAACTCATCTTGATGTATTTTTCTTCATTGCCCCACGTACAATTTTTAATGCCAATCGCACCGCCGCATTCATCAGCTTTGCCTAACAGTGAAATCACCTCCTCGTAATTCATACCTATTTTTAGCTGATCATAATTTTCTGTGGTCAATTTGTTACAGCCAAGAATTGTCAGCAAAAAAGAGGCAGATAAAATCCAAAACATCGTTTTTCTGAACACATTAAGGTCCCTTTTATCAATATAGAAAAAGGCAGCGCCGAATAGAACCCTGCCAATGGTATTTTTTGCTGTATTTACTTTTTAGCCCATTTTTTGTCTTTTTTGTTTTTCCATTTCTTCATCTGACCAGGCGGATATTTTTCCGTGTGTTCCTCATAATGCTCATAGGGTTTATCGGTCTCTAACTCGACAGTGACAAAATCGTTAGAAAGTTTGATGTGGTTGGGTAGTGAAGCCGCAATTCGCCAACCACCTCTTTCGAGATAAAAATATAAATTTCTATCAGTGTCATAATAGGTGTGTTCGTTACGGTAGTACCGGTAAGAATGCTTGGCCCTATAACCATGAGCAGGTGCGTGGGAAGGGGGGCCGTTTTTTTTTGAAACCTTCGGTTTTGTCGGTTCCTTGTGGGCTTGGGTATTTCCCCAATCGATTGATATGTTCCCTCCGTTTGGCTTTGCGCATGCTGAAAGAAGCATCGTTACCAAAAACAATAAAACGGTAGTGTAGGATGTTATTGCTTTCACCAGTTTAATCCCTCCAAATTATATTTTATATTTTCCTAACCTTTTATCGGCGATTCAATCGTTATCTTAAGCCAACTTTTATTACGACCATTGAAAAGCAAATCAAATCCTGATTTATAATCGATACAATTACAGGCGATCCAATGTGAAAAAATTTGTATAGACTAAGGAAATAATTAACGTAAAATTTTCTTACCCCGATCATCAATGACTATAACATTTAGGAATTAAACGTTAAATTAGTCAAACTGCTGCGGGCACACTATTTGCTTTATTATCCGATAGTAGAGTGCCTAACGAATAAATTCATGGAAAGAGGAGCCCCTGCATGAGATTAATTAAGCTTATAATTGTTTTTGATTTTCTGATAGTTGCCAGCTTATTAACCGGATGCGGTGGTGGCGGTGGCGGTGACAGTACAAGTACAAGAACTGGAACGCTTTCACTTACCCTTACAGACTCATCTACGGTGAAATACAAAGCGATTTACGTCACGATCGACGAAGTTCAAGTAAATAGGAAAGATATTTCCTCCAATGGAAATTCCGGTTGGACTACCGTGGCGACACCAGAACAGACATACAATCTACTTAAATTGATTAATGGGTTAACCGCAGTTTTAGGTGATAGTGAACTTGAGGCTGGGATGTATCGCCAGATAAGGCTGATTATTGGAAGGCATCAGGAATCGGAGAACAATATTTTAGGCGTGCCGCACCCCTTTGCTAACTATGTCATATTGAATGACGGGTCAGATACCATAGAGGAGCTAAAGGTCCCGAGCGGATTCCAAACCGGAATTAAACTCGTCCACAATTTCAGAGTATTGGAAAACACGGTTGTCGAATTGGTTCTTGATTTTGATGCCTGTCGGTCAGTGGTGGAAACAGGAAACAGTAAATATCTATTAAAACCCACAATCAAAGTCATCGAGACGGATAACAAATCGATTGTATATGGCGATGTTTTAGATTCTGGATCAAGTTCGCCGATAGCTGGAGCACTGGTAAGCGCTCAGATATCTGAAGGCCTTTCTGCAACAGTTGTGCGCGCGACATTGACATCAGATGAAATCGGTGATGAGGGGCAGTACCGATTGATTTTATCCCGCGGTCAAGAATATAACATCGTTGCTTATTCAAATCAGAAAGTGGTTACTTTAGATTCTGAAGAGATGTATGCGCCTGCCTGTATTAATATTACAGTGCCAAATAATGGTGACGCCGGAATTGATTTCGACTTAATAAAGACTGGTTTTGGAACCATTTCCGGAGATGTATCTGTAAATGGTGACATCGACCCTGATAATCCTCTGGTCGTATATGTTAATTTTTACAGGATGCTGGGCTGTGGTTACGTAGAAATAATAAGCCTTCCGATGAGTCCGGATCCAGACAATCCGACTTTCAATTTTTCTGCCGATTTACCATTGGGTACATATGATGTCGTCGCATCAAGCGATGGATTCGTTCCCGATACTGAATCCTCATTGGATTTGTCATTGCCTGGTGATACAGTTGAAGTAAACTTAAACCTGTAAATCGAAAATATATTCAGTTATTATAAACAATATTATAGGGAGTTATATAACTTTTAAGTTTAGTAAAAAGGCAGAAACTAATTCTGGGCAGAGTCGATTTGACTCTTCCCATATTATTAGAAGGCAAAAGCTTCGGAAGTTATTGATTACCCGTTGTAACTTTATTGAGACTAATCCATTGTGGCGGCCGCTGTCAAACCCAGTGATTTCTTAACCCTACTTGCCGACCGCGATACTGACAGGTCTGAAATTGTATGCACCGTTATGCCTCAAACCTTGCCAATATTTGTTACTTCTACTGACCAGGTTTGTCACCATTGTTTGTCCAGCAAGTCGCGTTTATCCCCAACACATTGTAATCTTTTTGAATAAAATTCGGCTAAAATCTGGTCTGTTTATTGCTTCGAATTCTATGATTGAACGGTCAACCTAACAATTTGCAGCACTTTTGCAGAATGATTTGAAGATCAGATTGGATGAGTCTATTTTCATGGCATTAGATACCGACAAACCGTAAACCGATAACGACCTTGAAATAGAAAAACATAAAACATTAATGAAAAGGAAAAAAATGCAACCAGAATACGCTGTTAATGATTACGATTGTAAACGTTTTCACGAAAGAAAAAAGTACCCAGCAGAAATCGTTTTTCATCATGCAAATCGGTTATACGCAGGAAGTCTAAAAAATATCAGCCTCGGTGGTGCCTATATTGAAACCCACAGCGTTAATCAATTCTCTACAGAAGATATTGTTACCCTTAGTATCCCTTTTGCCTCTGGCCAGAATAATATAAACCGCAAAGGGCGCATTAAATGGCTGAACAATGCAGGTTTTGCTGTTGAATTTGTATAAGCTTTAACAATACCCTTTGAGCTGTGATTACACACTGAAAATTTTGTATATAATATGATTCAGGCGGGTTGGCATACATTGAGAGTAGCTTCCGAATCGCATCCTTGTTAAATGTTGGAATAGATGCTCCTCGGATCAGCGGCAAAATTTTTCATGACCAAGCAGGTACGCCATGGCTATCTCACAAAAACGGACCCATTCAGTGCTGCCGGATAAATTTCCCAATATTTGCTATTGCTTCTGAGGCTTCCGGAAGGAAAGGGGAAAATCCCTGAAACACATGTGGCATTCCATCCCATATCTCAAGTGTCACATCGCACCCCTGCTCGGCTGCATGCTTTGCCAATCGCGTGGAATCATCCAGCAATACTTCAGCGTCGCCGACCTGCAATAAAAGCGGGGGCATTCCGCTATAATCGCCAAACAGAGGCGATGCATACGGATCGTTGGGCTCAGTATACTCACCCAGGTAGTTAGGGATGAGTGCAGGCAAAATTTCCGGATTGATTATCGGGTCTACTGAAGCTCGAGAGACCAGTGAAGGGCTTCCACCGGTAAAATCTGTAGCTGGAGAAATGGCAATCACCGCCGCAGGTAGAGGTAGCTTGGAATCCTTGATTTTTAAAAGGGTGGCCAACGCTAAGTTGCCCCCGGCGGAGTCACCCATCAGGAAAGCGGCCAAGGCAGGTCCCTTGCCGTCCGGACCATTTTCCCGCATCCATTGATAGGCCTGCGTGCAATCATCCAAGCCGGCTGGAAATTTGTGCTCGGGTGCCAGACGATAATCCACGGAAAGGACCACTGCCCCTGTGGCTTGTGATACGCGTGATAAAAAAGCGCGATAGCCGGCAAGAGAACCTGAAATCCAGGAACCGCCATGAATATAGAGGATTCGACGGTTGGGGTCTGCGCCGTCCGCGACCACCCATTCCATAGGGATGTGATCGGTTTTAACGGGATACCACTGCCCATGTATTTCCGAGGTTGACGGGTGTACGCAGAAATACTGGTCAATTAACTTGCGTCGTGCATCAAGATCATGGATCAGTTCGAAGGCTCGAACGGATATTGCCCGCAGATGGTCAAAGACTTTTTTCGCAGGAGTATTCATCTATACCTCCTATCAGAACGCTGCGGATGTCACCGCCATCTCGGAAAAGGCTTCGATCTCCGTTGCCAACTCGGCATGGTCGACCAGGCCTGTCTTAAGCATTGTCGGAACCTCCTCTGACGCCGCACCAACCAGCAGACCCAGTACCATGCCACGATGGACATTGTCTCCACCGGCATTGGCATTAGCCAATAGAGCAGATTCAAGATCGAAGCGCTTCTGGACGGCCAGATAGAGCATCATTGGCAGGCCGTGTTCGGGGTAACAGGCTGTGGCTAAACGATCGTGCGGCATGGTTTCTTGATTGAACGTATTTAATAATTGAGGAATATCCATAGGAACATCATCCAGCCGAGTGTGAAGCTGCCACATCTCTTCGTTTGGAATATTTCCTGGACCATTAGCCTGTCGATACCGGGTGAAAAGATTGCTTCCGGTTACTATTGGCAGTCGAATTTGGCGGGCATGTGCTATCGTGGTTTGCTCCCCATCCGCGCCTGACACCAGTTCATGCAAAAGCGGAACAAGCACGCTCAACGCCGCGACATTGTTTTCCGAGCGATGGGTCAGGTTCTGATGTTCTATGGCCAGGCCGATCCCCTGGTAGGGACTGCCGGCTAACAAGCTGATGACAAGCGGGCGGATTAACCCGCCGTGTGATCCGATTGACCAGGAATTCCGCTGTATTTCGGCACAAGCGTGAGGCGGCATCCCCTGCGTGTATTGCTCGAACCATCGTCGGATGTAAATCTCGGTATATGGGTCACGATTGAAGCCCGGTGTCGTCAGGTAATTAATGAACGCACCAATAAAACCCATTTGATCGTATTGGCCAGTGGATACCACGGACCGCATGAGTACTCTAAGAAGATGCGCCCCCAGTGTATTTTCACCAGATAGAAGACCATGGTGATAATGGTAGCGTTCATCAACCGAAGGTGTGGGATTACCATGCTCCGTGTCTCTTTCGGATCGATCGATGTCGAGCCGGTGGTAGCTGGTACTGTAGAAACGGACGTGTTCATGAAGAATGTCAAAAGGCCTTTTGATACGTCTGGCGGTTTCCACATCAGGATGGTATCCCATTCCGACCATGAAGCTTTCAGGGTGCGGATGCCTTGCTGCTTCATAGGTAGTAATCCCCCCATTGAAATCTTTCTTAATATTATTCGGATTGTAGTACCAATGAACTGGCATGGCCAGTGCGTCACCGATAAACAGGCCCCAGAGGGCATTTTGAATGCGCTTTAGCCGCTGTTTACTATCTCGCACGTTTTTTTCCTCCGCTTACGTATCAGCAATAAATTCTACAAAAGGATCAGATCCCAACTGATTAGACCATAACCGCTAAAAAAATATTCGCAAGGTGAGAAAAGCTTTGATCGGTGTATCACCAAAAAAAGTTGTGCAATGCAAATGACAGCTACCTTGCCATGACATGGCGACGGTTTGGAAAGGGGTCTCGGAGGCGCTTGAAGATCTGAAACCGGCGAATCCGAAGATTTTGCCATTCGGGTCGACGGAAAATGCCCCCGAATAACAAAAAAAGCCGTCTGAGGAGCCGTCAGCTCCCCAAGCGGCATTTAGTAGGTTTTACAACCTTTCGTTATCTTTGGTGATCCCTGCGGGATTCGAACCCGCATTACCGGTGTGAGAGATCGAGCCGGCACGTATTCCGCCTGATTTTATTACCTTTTTTACCGTTAAAATCCGTTTAAGGGAACAAAAAGCCGTCAGAAAACCCTACCTAAGTTACTGAATCTGTGTACCCATCCGGCTACACCGGAGTTCTTTTTAGCATCTGGAGCGAGTAGGCAGCCGAACATTCCCAAGT
>NZ_JASJGN010000195.1:0-14601 GCF_033791525.1 Desulfosarcina sp. | reverse complement strand
GGCCTTCCCGGGACACTGGCCAGCCGCTGCCAGCCCAACCACCCAATAGACAGCCCCGAAGGCATTCGTGCGGCCATTTACGAAGGCCTTTCCTATGGTTCCGGTGACAGCGTCATCGGTATCAACCCGGTGGATGACAGTCTGAGCAGTGTGGCGCGGCTGCTCGACATGACCTACGACATCATCGGTACCTGGCAGATCCCCACCCAGAACTGCCTGCTTTCCCACGTCACCACCCAGATGCAGGCCATGAAAAAGGGGGCGCCGGTCGGCCTGGTGTTCCAGAGTCTGTCCGGTTCGCAATCGGGCAACGAAAGTTTCGGCATTGATGTGGGCATGCTGGATGAAGCCTATGCACTGGCCCAAAAATACTGCTGGCCAACAGGCCCCAACTACATGTACTTTGAGTCGGGTCAAGGCTCCGCGCTTTCGGCCGATGCCCACAACGGCTGGGATCAGCTCACCCTGGAAGCCCGGATTTACGGATTGGCCAAACGATGGAAGCCTTATCAGGTCAACACCGTTGTGGGGTTTATCGGTCCTGAATATTTGTACGACGCCATTCAGATCACCCGGGCCGGCCTGGAGGATCACTTTATGGGCAAGCTGACCGGCATCCCCATGGGCTGCGACGCCTGCTATACCAACCACGCCCGTGCTACCCAGAATGACATTGAAAATCTGGCGGTACTGCTGACTGCCGCCGGCTGCAACTATTTCATGGGGGTGCCCATGGGCGACGATGCCATGCTGGCCTACCAGTGCACCAGCTTTCACGACGCCCCCTCGCTGCGGCAAACATTGGGATTGCGTCCATTGCCTGAGTTTGAAGCGTGGATGGAGGACCTGGGTCTCATAAAAAACGGCGTGCTTACCGACAAGGCCGGTGATCCGTCATTTTTCCTGAGCAGATAATTTACACCTAAATCACAATAGCCAAGAACCAAATGACAAATAAATAACAATGACCAAAATTCCAAACCTTATGATCTTGAAGAAAACACATTCCAATTCGCTAAAGCATTAGGGTTTTTGGTAAAGACATTGCCAGAAACAATGGCAATTATCGATGATGGCAAACCATAGCTGGTTTTTTCCCTTGTTTGAAATTTGGATATTGTGATTTGAAATTTATTTGAGATTTGGTGCTTACGATTTGTTGTTTCCGGTTTATCCGGGTTAGGATACAGACAATGCAAGAACCGGACATCCAAACCATCGTACAGGCCGTATTGGCAGAGATCCAAAACGCCACAGGGGCATCGGGTGATGCCGATCGACCCACCGGCGCGACCGATTCAGATGGCCCGCAGATCGATTTGGACGACCCCACCCTTCCGGCGGCCCGCCAACGGCCCGGAATTGAACGGCCGATCAACCCGGATGGCCTGCGTGCCCTGATGGCAGCCACACCCGCCCGCATCGGGGTGGGCCGAAGCGGACCGCGACCGCGAACGGCGGCCAATCTGCTGTTTCTGGCTGACCATGGCGTCACCCAGGACGCCTTGATGCACGAGGTCGACGCCGATCTGTTGGAGGAACTGGGACTCTTTTCCGTCGAGAGCATGGCTGCGGACCGGCAGACCTATCTGAAGCGGCCTGACCTGGGCCGCAAGCTGACCGAAGCGGCCAAGGCGGTTTTGCGCGATCGCTGCACCAAAAATCCCGACGTGCAGGTTTTTGTCGGTGATGGGCTGAGCGGCGCGGCCATCGATCACAACCTGCGGCAGATCATGCCCGTGCTTCAACAGGGCCTGAACAGCGCCGGGCTGTCCCTGGGCACCCCGTTTTTCGTTAAAAACGCCCGGGTCGGACTGCTCAACGACGTGAACGACATTGTCGACGCCAAAGTTTGCGCCATTCTGATCGGAGAACGACCGGGCCTTGCCCGGGCCCAGAGCATGAGCATATACTTGGGATTCCGTCCCCGGCCGGACTCGACCGACGCCAACCGGGACGCGATCTGCAACATTTATGAGGGCGGACTCAACCCATTGGAGGCCGGCGCCCATGCCGTCCAGCTCATCCAGAAAATGATCAGGGATCGGGCCAGCGGGGTGGAACTCAAACTGGTGTAACGTGTCCGTCCACAAACAGCGTCTCTTGGCCCAGGCCGGCGTTCTCGATCCTTTGAGATCCTCGACGTAGCGGTGCTACGCCTCCGGTCTCAAAGTCTCTGCGGCCTTGGCGTGTCGCAGATCCCGCAACGCGGGGAACCAAGATCCACCACTTGTGGACAGACACACTGAATGAATCAACGGAAGCATTGATTGCGGGAAAACCCTTATGGCCATCATGGATCCGATAAAACCGCAGATATTGTCGGCCAGGATTATCCCCAATGTCGACCGCGGCTTGGCGCACAAATTGAAACTGCGTCCGGACCAGCGCAGTTTGGGGCTGATCACCTGCACCATCGACGACGCGCTGTACGTTTCCATCGACGAAGGCACTAAAATGGCTGACGTGGACGTCGTATATGCCAAATCGTTCTACGCCGGTGCAGCCCATGCCTCCGGTCCGCTGTCCGGCGAGATCATCGCCATTTTCGCCGGACCGGATCCGGCCGAGGTGCGTGCGGCCCTGACCGCAACCCAGACCTTTGCTGAAAACGAAGCCTGGTTTTACGCCGCCGATGAAACAGGGGCCAATGCGTTTTTCGCCCACACGATCTCCCGCACCGGCTCCTATCTGTCCCAGTTAGCCGGAGTTCCCATGGGAGAGTCATTGAGCTATCTGATCGCCTGCCCCTTGGAGGCAACCGTCGGTCTTGACGCGGCCCTGAAAGCCGCCGATGTGGAAATGAAGGTCTGGTTCGAACCGCCATCGGAAACCAACTTTTCCGGTGGATTGCTGACCGGCAGTCAGAGCGCCTGCAAAGCCGCCTGCGAGGCGTTCCGCGATGCAGTGATAGATGTCGCCAACAACCCGATTGGGCTGTAGATGTTCAGGTAAATAGCAAGGAGAAGGAATGACTGAAGGATTCGATAAAGACCTGAGATCGATCCAGGAAGCACGCAGGCTGATCGAAGGCAGTTTTGCGGCGCAGGAAAAATTTATCGATTTCAGCCAGGAACAGGTCGATCGGATCTGCCAGGCTATGGCCGATGCGGCCTATCAGGCGGCGGAGCGGTTGGGACGCATGGCGACCGAAGAGACCAGCTTTGGCGTACCCCGGCACAAGACGCTGAAAAACCAACTGGCCAGCCGGGGTGTATGGGAATCCATCAAAGATATCAAAACAGTCGGCGTGATCCGTGAGGACAAGGCCAAAGGCATTGTCGAAATCGGCTGGCCCATGGGGGTGGTGGCGGCGCTGAGCCCAAGCACCAACCCCACGTCCACCCACATCCATAACACCCTGATTGCGATAAAAGCCCGCAACGGCATCGTCAACGCCCCGCATCCGTCGTCCTGGCGATGTTGCCTGGAGGCCACACGGGTGATGGTGGACGCCGGCGAGGCGGCGGGTATGCCGTCGGGCCTGGTGAGTTGCATGTCAAAAATTACTCTCCCCGGCACCCAGGAGTTGATGCGGCACGAAAAAACCGCCGTTATCCTGGCTACGGGTGGTTCAGACATGGTTCGGGCGGCCCACAGCATGGGCAAGCCGGCCTATGGCGTCGGTCCCGGCAACGTACCCTGCTACGTCGATCGCAGCGCCGACATCAAAACAGCGGCGACCATGATCGTGTCCAGCAAATCCTTTGACAATTCGGTGATTTGCGCCACAGAACAGGCCGTGGTGGCAGACCGCCCCATTGCGGCTGACTTGCGCGCCGAAATGGAGCGCCTGGGCGCCTATTTCGTAAATGCGACCCAGGCTGCGGCGCTGAGCCGCTTGCTGTTCTTTGCCAATGGCGCCATCAATCCTAAAAGTGTGGGCCAGACGCCCCAATCGCTGGCTCGAATGGCAGATATCCGCATCCCCGAAGGCGCCCGCATTCTAGTCGCCCCTTTAAGCCGGGTGGGCGTTGACGAACCGCTCTCCGGTGAAAAACTAACCACGGTGCTGGGCTGGTACGAAGTCGATGGTTGGCAGGCGGGCTGTGAACGCAGCATGGAAATGATCCGCTTCGGGGGGCGGGGGCATAGCCTGGTCATCCATGCCGCCGATGAAGGTGTGGTCATGGAATTCGGTCTCAAAAAACCGGTGTTTCGCCTTCTGGTGAACACCATGGGAACTCTGGGATCGGTGGGGGTGACCACCGGGCTGATGCCTGCCTTGACCCTGGGATCGGGAGGAATCGGCGGCGCCATCAGCGGCGATAACATTACCACCACCCACCTGCTCAACGTCAAACGGCTAGCTTACCAGATAAAATCCCCACCGGCCCTGGCAATGGTTGGCGCAGCGCCGGTTCAATCCGCTGCGAATGATCTGGATCCGGCTGAATTAACGGCCATTGTCCGGGCGGTGATTGAGGAATTGGTCCGGCATGGAGAGTAGACATGACTAAAAAAAATATAACCAACGCCACAAAACAAAAGGAGACGCTCACGATGGTTGACATTCAAATGATTGCTCTGGGAATGGTCGAAAGCAAAGGTCTGGTCGGCGCCATTGAGGCAGCGGACGCCATGGTCAAGGCTGCAAACGTTCATCTCATCGGCAGCGAGTACATCGGGGGCGGATTCGTCACCGTTATGGTACGCGGCGACGTGGGGGCGGTCAAAGCGGCCACCGACGCCGGTGCGGCGGCTGCCAAGCGCGTGGGCGAACTGGTCTCTGTTCACGTGATCCCGCGTCCCCACAGCGATGTGGAGATCATCCTGCCCAAGGAAACCAAAGGCGGCTTTGGAAGAAAGGCCTAACGCGTCTTAGATCCCAATTTGCATTCAAGATGATGCAAAGGCGGCAAGGAGGCCACGTAGACAGTCGCATGGCGTATTTCAAAGAACCTCCCACGCAGCCACAATGCAGATAGCGCTTGAATACGAACTGGCATAAATACAGGCAATAGGGGACACCAGTATGGGCCAATTTTTCACGGCGGCCGATATCCGAAGCCTTGCCAAAGCGGAAGGCTGTCAGTATTTACTGCTGGCTCCGGATGACCGAATCACATCCGAAGCCATGGACGTCGCCAGAAGCCTGGGGATGCGGATCCACCGTGAAGGAGACCTGTTGGACGGTCAGTCGTTGCCGCCGCTGATTAGCAAGCACGCCCGCTCCGGGAGCCCCATAACGCTGGTTAAAGCCGATTCAGTTCGCCTGAAACCGTTTGCCGTTGACGTTGGCCGGCCGGAGATGAACATCCAGCTCGCAGACGTGATCACCGGTGCCCACGGCTCTCCCATGGCAGCCGGGTTCATGACCTGGGAAAAGGGTTCTTTTCCGTGGTCCCTGGATTATGACGAGATCGACTTCGTCATTGACGGTCAACTGGAAATTCGTATGGGCAGCCAGGTTGTGCTCGGCAACCCGGGTGATGTGATTCACATTCCCAGGGGCAGCAGCATTTTTTTTGGTTCCCCTAGCTTTGCCCGGGTCTTTTATGTTACTTTCCCGGCCGACTGGGAGACGCAATAATCCATTGACAGCGGATAAACCCGCCTGCAGGAAAGCAGGCGCTTTGGAGCAAACGGCTTGAATCCGACACTCGACACATTTTTAGCCAACGCCTATGCGGTCATGCAAGGCGACCCTATTCAACCGACGGGTGATCGCGCTCAGCCCCCGACCGCATCGCTGCAAGACGTCCGCCAGAAGGATAACGATCCTCCGTCCCATCCGAATGCGGCGGAAGATGCCCTTTTCCGGGATGGACCGGCACCCCGGGTCCACGTCGGCGTTGACCTGGGTACGGCATACACGGTGCTGGTCGTGCTCGATGAGCACCTTCAGCCGCTGGCAGGCGAGTATCGCTTTGCTCAAATTGTCCGCGATGGGCTGGTGGTCGATTTTCACGGCGCGATCAGCCTGCTTCAGGAATTGAAGCGCAACGTCGAAAAGCGGATTGGCTTCGATCTGACCTCGGCGGCGACCACCTTCCCACCGGGAGTCTCACCCAACGAGGTCATGGCCACCCAGCACGTTGTCCGGGCGGCCGGTTTCGAGTGCGAGCAGACCATTGACGAACCCACCGCAGCCAATGCCGTGCTGCAAGTCAAAAACGGTGCGGTAGTCGATGTCGGCGGTGGAACTACGGGCATTGCCATCTTCCGGGAAGGCAAGGTTGTATACACGGCCGATGAGCCGACCGGTGGCACGCACTTGTCCCTGGTCGTTGCCGGAGCCCTTGGAATTGAATTCGAAGAAGCGGAGAAAATCAAGAAAATGGCCGACAATTACCAGCGGCTCTTTCCGATGGTGAGGCCAGTAATGGAGAAGGTCGGAACCATCGTGGCCCGGCACGTGGCGGCGTATGCGGTGGAGACCATTTATCTGGTTGGCGGCACAGCCTGTTTTCCCGGCATCGACAAGGTGGTCGAAGAAGTGACCGGTATCCGGACGGTCATCCCCGGCTTCCCCCTGTTTGTGACGCCACTCGGCACAGCGATGTATAATATTTGAGAATAAGAAGAGGTTAATTATGGCCGATGAATTTCAATTGCGCGTTTATTGTTACCTGGACCGAACCCAACCCCAATACGCCTCCTTTGTGGGCACCGTCACCCAGGGTGACCTGATGGTGGAAGGCATGGCCTCTTTGTATATCGAAGTGGCCCCCGGCAACGAGGTCTTCCGCCTGGTGGACATCGCTGTCAAGGCGACCGAAGCCCGTCCCGGCGCCCAGGTCGTGGAGCGGGAATTCGGTATGTTCGAAATCCACTCCCACTCCCAGCAGGCCGTGATCGAGGCCGGCGCCATGGTGCTGGCTCGGCTGGAACTGGAAGAAACCGGACGGGTGAAACCGTTTGTGGCGTCGGTTCAACTCATTACCAATGTGGATCCCTACCAGGCACAACTGCTCAACCGTTTCCGAAGGGGCAGTATGCTCGTGGCCGGCGAAACCCTGCTGGTGCTCGAGGTGGCTCCGGCGGCCTATATCAACATCGCCGCCAACGAGGCGGAGAAGCGGGCCAACATAAAATTGATTCACATCACATCCGTCGGCCGTTTCGGCCGCATGTGGATGTGCGGCACCGAGTCCGAGATGGTCACTGCCAAAATGGCCGCCATTGCCGCCATCGAAGGTATTCAGGGACGAAAAGGATAGGCAAGCAGCCTCGTTTATCGTCTGGAAAGTTAAATTGCCGGCGATTTCATAGGGAGCAAAGCATGAAACAATTCTACACCGTGCGGGACATTGAAGATATGCATGCGGCCGGCGTGGTCGACATTGAAACCCACGATGACGTGGTGCTGACCGACGTGGCCCGTGAAAAAGCCATTGCTCTGGGCATGCACCTGAACCCGGTTGAACCAACCAACGATGGCCACCAGGGGCCGGGGCTGCCCCGCATGGCCGTTGCCACCGGGACAGCGAACCCGCCCCCCGGCGCAGGGTTGAACCCGACCGCTGCACCATCGGGGCCGCCCGCCGGGTCCCAGGCAACCATTGGTGCCGCCCCCACCGAACGGGTCATGAAGATCAAAACGGCGGTCGTGGCCCGGTTGGGCACCGACAAATACAATGAATTGCTGGACAAAATTATCCCCCAGGTGATGTCTCAATTCAAAAAATAGGCGTTGCGTAGGTGACGCATGGCCCATCGAACACCGAGTTTCTGAGCCACAACCCATTTAAGGGTTACGCCGATCGCTTCAGAAAAACCAGCCCGCACAAGTCAACCGAAACAATAGTGTTTTCAGCCCCCTGCTAACCGACAATGGGAAAAATGGGAGGAGACCATGTCAAACCAAATCTTCAAACGGATGGGTGACTATCAGCTCAACGCCGTGCCGGACGTGCCGGACATTCGGGATCGATATTACGACCCCGCGCTGATTCCCCTGAAGCGACAGATCGATCCGCCCGAGGGATTGATTATCCGGAATCAGGGACAGGAAGGCGCCTGCACCGGCTTTGGCCTGGCAGCCGTGATCAACTACCTGAAATGTCCGCCCGATGCCCAAAGCGGTGCCAGTCCCCGAATGCTTTACGAGATGGCCAAACGGTTCGATGAATGGGAAGGGGAGGACTACTCGGGATCCAGCTGCCGGGGGGCCATTCGGGGGTGGTATCACAACGGTGTGTGCCTGGAGAAGAACTGGGCATATTCCTCCAAAAAACCGGACCACCTGTCACCTGCCCGCGCCAAGAAAGCGCGGGAAACAACGGTCGGTGCCTACTATCGCCTGCGACCCCATATTGTGGATTATCACTATGCGCTCAACGAAGCAGGGGCCCTCTACGTATCCGCCCGTGTGCACAAGGGGTGGCAGGCGCCGAAAAAGGGGCGAATCCAGCCTAAGGGCCCAATCATCGGCGGTCATGCCTTTGCGGTGGTGGGCTATAACAAAGAGGGGTTCTGGGTACAGAACTCCTGGGGAGACACCTGGGGCGATCACGGGCTGGCATTATGGGGCTATGAGGACTGGCAGCACCACGTTCAGGATGCATGGGTCGTCACCCTGGCCTGCCCCACACCGTCTATTTTCCCGGGAGTCGCCAGGATCGGTCTCACCCCGAAAAAAGATGCCCTGTTCGGCAAGGATCCAACCCGATCCCAAATCGCCGGGCATTTTGTTCATCTGGATGACGGTCGGTTTAACACCACCGGCAAATACGCATCTACGCTGGCAGACACCCTGGAAACCACCGGGCATCTCAAGAAGATCGATCGCTACGCGCACATTCTGCTTTACGCCCACGGGGGGCTCAACAGCACCGGTGCCGCTGCACGGCGCATCGCCGCCATGAAGGACACCTTCAAGGAAAACGGCATCTATCCCTATCATTTCATGTACGATACGGGCCTGCTGGAAGAGATCAAGGATGTGGTGCTTCGCCGCAAAACCGAAACCGTGGATCGGGCCGAAGGCATCACGGATGTGTCCGACTGGCTCATCGAGAAAGCCACCCGCGTTCCCGGACGGGCCCTGTGGCGGGAGATGAAATTCGGGGCGAAAAAACCGTTTGGTGCCGGGGGCGACGGCCGCAAGGTGGCCAAAGCCTTTATCGATGTCATCAAGAAAACGACTTATCCCCGCCAATTGCACGTGGTTGGCCACAGCACCGGAGCCATTCTGATGGCCTGGCTGCTCAGGGAACTGAAACGGGCCAAAGCCCCCTTTCGGGTGGCCTCTTGCTCGCTGATGGCTCCGGCTGCAACACTGGAGCTCTACCAGACCCATTTTGCACCGCTGCTCAACGGATCCGGCTTCGGGATAGACGACTTCGGTGTCTATAATCTCAGCGAGGCGCTGGAACTGGACGACCAGGTGGGTGGGATCTACCGTAAATCACTGCTTTATCTGGTCTCCCATGCGTTTGAGGAAGAAAAGCGGCCCAAACCCATACTGGGAATGATGCAGTATGCCGGCCATGCGACGGACCTGCCCGCCAAATCCGTTTTTGTCAGCCGGGGTGAGCCGCCTGAGGGTGTCGTGGTTCCTACGGCCAGCATCAGCCATGGGGGTTTTGACAATGATCCGGCAACCATGAACCACATTCTGGGCCGCGTACTGAAGACCAAGCCCAAAAAGCCGTTCACAACCGAATCCCTCAAGTATTAGCCGGATCCAGAGGTGGTGGTGCGAATCCATTTCCACCGCTGCCGCATCCAGGGGTAAGGAAAAGTCCGAAACATGGCCATCATGAAGCAGGTTTACGGCATGCGGTAAACCATGGCGTTGATGTTCATCCCCGCACCCACGGAAGCGAAGACGACCACCTCCCCTGAATCCAGTCGATGGCCCTCCAGCTTCTCTTTCAGGAGCAGGTCCAACAGGGTGGGAACGGTGGCCACGGAGCTGTTGCCGGCCCAATCGATGATCATGGGCATGACGCCTTCGGGGACAGGTTCGACGCCGCAGAGCTGAAACAGCCGTTTGAGGATGGCTTCGTCCATTTTGGCGTTGGCCTGGTGCATCAGGATCTTGCTGACTTCCCCAAGCATCAGCCCGGCCTTGTCCAGGGACTGCTTCACCACAAGGGGAACGGTTTTAAGGGCATACCTGTATATGTCGTGCCCATCCATTTTGATGAACAGCTCATCGCCCTTTCGATCCGGGTGGTAGGATTTGCCCAACCGCAGCATCCAGACCTTTTCAAGCGTGTCGGTCCGGGTGATGTGGGACAGGATGCCCCCTTTATCGTTCGAGGCTTCCAAAACGGCGGCTCCCGCGCCATCGGCAAAGATCATGCAGTCCACATCGTGAGGATCCGAGACCCGCGAGAGGATTTCGGCCCCGACCACCAGCACCCGTCGGGCATCTCCCGAACGGATGTAGTAGTCGGCCATGATCATGCCCTGGAGCCAGCCGGGACAGCCGAAGGGGATGTCGTAGGCCACGGTATAGGGGTTTTCGATTTTAAGCCGGTGTTTGACCCGCGAGGCGATGGTGGGCACCATGTCGGTACGCAGGTTGCCGCAGCGGACGTCACCGAAGTTCTGAGCCACGATAATGTAATCCAGGCTCTCCCTGTCGATGCCTTCCAGCGCCTGGACGGACGCCTCGTAGGCGATGTCGGTAGTGGTCAGCGCGTCGCTGACATAGCGCCGCTCCCGGATGCCGGTGATGCTGTAAAGTTTCTCAATGATCTCCGGATTGGGCTTTTCCAGCCGCACCCCGTCCGACCCGAAAAACTCGTTTTTAAGAAAGTGGGTATTGGGTATGATCTCGGATGGGATAAAGCATCCGGTGGATATGATTTTCGAATTGGGCATTTTCCCCCCGTCTCGTTTTTATTGGCGGGTTAATAAAACCTAAACTGCGATTGTCGAGCTTGGCGCAGATACAAGGAAGATGCCTTTCCGCTATAGTCGCCTATGCGGGAAGGCATCTGACGCCGTAGATGTGGTGATCCTCCTGAGGCGGATAAAGATCGTCAATCCCAACGGGTTTCACATTTTTCAGGATCGTTTACGGAATTATTCAATTAAATGAACACCATCTATCATCCGAAAAAATTTAAAACGCTCAGTTTGGGTTAAAGGAAAATGGATTAATGTTCAAGTATTTAAAAGGTAACCCAAACAGCAAAACGATGTCAATAAAACCTGAGAATAACCACGCGGGGATGACACCGAATAAGGATCTTCGATGTTTACGATTTCATCAACATTTTACGCCAAACCATATTATGCCGATCCGGTCGGTCCGGTACCATGTAAAAAGACCCGTGCAGTATCGCTTTTTTGCTTGCCAGGCCGCCTTATCATGTTCATTATTTCTTTAATGAAAACAAAATAGGCATCCAAAACCGTACGAGGCAATTATGGAATTTCTCTACCTGTCCCCGGAATTTCCTCCCAACTTCGCCAATTTCATTTTACAATTGGACAAGCAAGGGGCCAATGTGTGGGCACTGGGTGAGTCCGATTTCTACGACATGCCGGAGCGCCTCCGAAACGCCATTCGATATTACGTACGAGCCGATCTGACTTCAACTGAAACGGTGGAACGGGCACTGGAGGAACTCCTCTACGCCAAAGCAGCCATGGGTTCGCCAAATCGTTTTGATGTGGTGGAGTCCCACAACGAAATCTGGCTGGGCCTGGAGGCCCATATCAACCGGATTCTGAACATCCCGGGAATCCGCCCCGAGGATTTGGATCGACTGAAAAAAAAGTCGGCCATGAAGCGGCAGTTCACGGCCTGCGGCCTGACCACCGCCAGAGGGGAACGATTGAAAGACGCGGCTCACGGACTCGAATTGGCCGGGGAAATCGGTTTCCCGCTGATCTTGAAGCCCGACGAAGGGGTGGGTGCCGGCCGTATCCACAAGGTGACCGATCCGGCCCAGCTCGAAAATTTGCTGCCCGCACTGGGCCCGGAGTATTTCATGGAGGCATTTGTGGATGCCCCCATCGTCAGCTACGACGGGCTGGTGGACTGTGACGGCAGGTTGCTGTTCGAAAACTCCCTGACTTACGGGGACGGCGTGCTGGACTATGTTCACGGAAAGGACACCTTTTTTTATGTGGAACGCCGCATCCCTGAGCCGCTGGTGAAGGTCGGCCGGCAGTTGGTGAAAAGTTTCGACATCCATCGCAAATTTTTCCACTTCGAGTTCTTTTTCGTAGACGGCACATACATGCCCATCGAAATCAATTGCCGCCCGCCCGGCGGGGCCATTCTTGACATGATGAACTACAGCGTCGATGATGACCTTTATGCCGCCTATGCCCGCATGATCACCTTACAGGAGCGGGTGACCGTGGCAGCCAAAAAAAGATTTTACTGCGCATACGTGGGCCGCCGGAACCGGGATTACCGCTTCACCCACAGCCAGCTGCGGCAGCGCCTGGGGGATGCGCTTGTCGAATTCGGCGAAAATCCGAAAATTTTTCAAGAAGCCATGAGCCGGTATCGCTACATCATCCGGTCACCAAACCGGGAGCGGCTGTTGAAGATGGCCGGAGATATTCAGCGAACAAAGGATTCAATATGAATGTAGTCTATCTGTCCCCCCATTTTCCGCACCACTACCATCAATTCTGCAAAAACCTGAAGCAGCTGGGTGCCAACGTGCTGGGCATCGGCGACGCGACCAGTGAAGAGCTGGACCCGGTGGTGAAAGACGCGCTCACCGAGTACTACCGGATGACGGACATGCACGACTACGACCAGCTGGTTCGCGCCTGCGGGTACTACACCCATCGTTACGGCAAAATCGATCGATTTGAATCTCTAAACGAATACTGGCTGGCCACCGAAGCGCGCATCCGCGACGATTTTAACATCACCGGTGTGCGGGGCCGCGACATCGACGTCATCAAACGCAAATCTCTGATGAAAGGGCGCTTTCAGTCCGCCGGGATCCCAGTGGCAGCCGGCCGGGTGGTCTCCACCCGTCAAGAGGCCCGCGGACTGATCAAAATAATCGGATATCCGGTGGTAGCCAAACCGGATGCCGGGGTCGGGGCGCAGGACACTTACCGTCTGGACAGCGATGCGGATCTGGATGAATTCTTTTCCGCCAGGCCGGAACTGGACATCATCATGGAGGCCTTCGTCCAAGGCACCATTGTCTCTTTCGACGGCCTGGCCGATGCCAACGGCGACCTGGTGTTTTATACCGGACACCGGTTCAGCCAGGGCATCATGGAAACCGTGAACCAGGCCCGGCACATCCACTACACCTCCCTGCGCGATATACCAAAGGCCTTAGAGAAGGTGGGGCGTCAGTGCGTAAAGGCCTTCGACGTGCGGGAGCGTTTCTTCCATATCGAGTTTTTCGAAACCGACCCGGGTAAATATGTGGCCCTGGAAGTCAACATGCGTCCGCCGGGAGGATTCACCACGGATATGTTCAATTTTGCCTGCGATATCGACGTTTATCGCCTATGGGCACAGGTAATGATGAAGAAGCTGACCCCGCTGACATACCAACGCAAATATCACTGCTGCTACGCTAGCCGCAAAAACCGGTACGCCTACGCCAACAGCCATGAGGCGATAATGGCCCGGTTCGGCACATTCATGGTCCAGGCAGCCAGCGTACCGGGGGTTTTCAGCAGCGCCCTGGGGGACTTCGGCTACATTTTCCGCTCCCCGGACCTGGAGCAGATCGAAGAGATCGTCCGCTATATCCACGCCACTGAATGAGGAAGGCCCATGCATATCGAACAACACCACTGGCACAGCCCCCACCTCGAACGCGATATGGTGGTAAAGATCTACGGGCACTATGGACAGCCATTTATTGTCTTTCCCAGTTCCCGTGGACGCTATTTCGACTATGAAGGCATGGGCATGGTGGCCGCCATCGCCCCGTTCATCGACGGCGGCCGCATCAAGCTGTTCTGCGTGGACAGTATAGACGCACACTCCTGGTACGATTTTTCGGTGCCGCCGGCCGAACGGAATTCCCGCCATGAGCAATATGACCAGTACGTCACTGCGGAAGTGGTCCCATTCGTGCGCATCCACTGCAACGATGACCACCTGATGATAATGACCAACGGATGCAGCATGGGCGCCTATCATGCCGTCAATTTCTTTCTCCGGCATCCGGACCTGTTTACCGGTGCCATCGCCCTGAGCGGCCTATACCGGCTGGACCGCCAGGAATTCGGCAACGCTGCCGATGACATGGCGTCCGTCTACTACAACTCACCGGTGAACTACCTGTCGGAACTCTCGGATCCCCAGGTATGTGGATCGCTATCGTGAGCGGTCGATCATCATATCTGTGGGCCAGGGCCCCTGGGAAGATGAGGCCCTTGAAGATACCCGTGCTCTGGACCATATTTTCAGGGACAAGGGAATTGATGCCTGGATCGACTACTGAGGCCACGATGTCAACCACGACTGGCCATGGTGGTATAAGCAGATGAACTAGTGTCCGTCCAGAAATGAGGAATTTTGGTCAAGATCAAGGCATGCGAAAAATTTTACCGCAAGTATATGGTTGATATTCCGAGGATAAAATTTTGAACATAACGCAGATATTGGGCAAGATAACCGTTTCTGGATGGGCACTAACTCTTTTCTGGGTCAACTCTACGGGTAAAACCTTCGCTGAATGCCGATGCATAGGGGCA
>NZ_JASJGN010000194.1:0-40213 GCF_033791525.1 Desulfosarcina sp. | reverse complement strand
GCTCATCGGCCACGAATTTCAGGAAACTGATGCCGGCGGAAAGGATTGCCGCAACAATGATACCCGAAAGGATCAGATTGTTGGCATTGGCGCCACCGGCTGAGGAGGAGAGGTAGACGACCAGCATCAGCGTGGCGGTGGCACCGATGAATGCACACACCGGCACACTGTATATACCCGCCACGGTCAGGTTCAGCAGCAGGGCCAGGGCGGCACCGAAGGCGGCACCGGCAGAGACCCCCAAGGTGTATGGATCGGCCAGGGGGTTGAGCAGGATTCCCTGAAAAACCACGCCGCACAGGGCCAGCCCGCCGCCCACGGCGGCAGCGGTGAGGATGCGCGGCAGACGAACCTCCATGACGATGACCCGGGTCAGTTCGTCCACGTCGGCGATCAGCCCCGCGTTTCCCGTCAGGCTGCCGCCCACTGCCCGCCAGACATCCAGCCAGGCAATCTTCATATACCCCATGCCGGCCGACAGACTGATGGCCGCTAACAAGGCCAGGGCCAGCAGGCCGGCAATGAGCAGGCTGTGGTTCTGCAAGCGATGGGGAGGCCTGTCGGACGATGCATTCAACATGGTCGTTTTTACTTTTTCCGGTTCTTTCCCCCTGCACCAAGCTTCCAGACCGCAACGGGATGGTCGTTTAATGTCAGTGGTGCGGCTTCAACGCGCTGCCGCTCAAAACATTGATATACTGCTCCAAATCATAGGACTGCTGCATGTAAAACATGCGGGTGGGCTGGACAATGATGTCCCTATGACCCGTTATCTTCCATGACCGGTCTGCCGGCAACCGGGCGGACATATCGAGTTCCAAAACAAAAACCCTTCAAACCTGTCCGTCGGTTTGAAGGGTTGCACCCATTTTACTTGGCCCTCGGTATATGAACGGCCGAGAACGCTTTTCCAAGAAGGGTTCTTCGGCACAAATGCAAGGCAGGTCTTCTGGCTTCCCTCGATCCGTTGAGCGCCTTCCCACACCGGTATCCCGGAACAGTGGCATGTGGCTCAGCGGAGTCCTTCCATCCAGATGAAAGGAACGAGGGTTACAGCGGCGGGACCGCTCCCGGTTTTCACGGGATTCCCTATTAAGCGAAACGCACCTTTGTCTTCGCTTGTAGGTTAAATCCCCAGCCCTGTCAATGCATAAGGGCCGCGGAAAAAATAATTGCGCGAGATTGTGCTGGATGCCTTTTTGTTGAACCCGGCCTTTGCTCCCGCCACCCATAAAACCGTTTGTTCCGGTGACTATCGATCCTTTCCGGCCTCGTTTGCCTGCCTACCGGATCGGATCAACCCGCGTTGGAAAAAGGTCATCCTGTGGTTGAAAACGACATGATAATAGTGGTATGTCTTATGGTTAGAAATTCCATTAAATGGAAGGCAATCCTCGATGGGGATGTTAAAAACATATCATGTGGCCTCCGGATCTTTCGAGGTCGGCAATACGCAACCTCGGCGGCTTCAGGCATTTTTAGGCACCTGTGTAGGTGTGGCCGTGTTCGATGCGGCTGCCGGTGTCGGGGGGATCATCCACCTTTTGCTGCCGGAACCGGCCGGCCGGTGGAGCGTGGACCAGCCCGAAAAGTATGCCGCCACAGGGGTTCCCTTGTTTTTGAGGCAATTGTTGAACCTGGGTGCGACCCGCGAAAGTATGCAAGTGGTCGTGGCCGGGGGCGCTTTGGTGGGCCCGTTGACACCCCAGGACATGAGCCTGGACATCGGCGGCAGAACCGCTGAAAAAGCGTATATCGCTCTCCACACCGAGGGTATTGCCGTCAAGCGCGCGGAAACGGGCGGTTTTTTCACATGCTGCCTCGAATTGGACATGCAACGGTGGACATGCGAGATCAAACCATCCGGTTTTGATATCTCCTTGCATGAACCGGGTTCAATAAAACCCGTCACCGATGACGTTCAGCAGGCAATCGAAACCATCCGGCCCATCCCCCAGGTGGCCCTGAAAGTGCTGCGCATCATCGAGGAGGACACTTACGATATCGAAAAAGTTTCCGAAGAGGTGAAAAAGGACCAGGTCATCAGCGCCAGAACTATCCAGCTGTGTAATTCGGCCATGTTCACCAAACGTCAGGACGTGGTATCCTTGGACCATGCACTGGTGTTCCTTGGCCAGGAACTGTTCATCAAACTGGTAATCTCGGCAGCCGTGCAAAGCTATTACAGCCAGAGCGGCAATGGCTACAGCCTGTGCAAGGGCGGCCTTTACCACCATGCTGTCGGAACGGCCATGATCGCCGAAAAAATCGCCGGCATGACCGGAAAAGCCTTACCCGGCGTTGCCTACACGGCCGGGCTGCTGCACGATATCGGCAAGGTGGTGCTGGACCAGTATATCACCGGCGCCTTTCCAATGCTCTATCGCGAATTTCAGGACCGCCATTCAGAAATCATCGATGTGGAAACCCGGGTCCTTGGCATGGATCACACCCGGGTGGGCGAAATACTGGCAAACAACTGGTCCCTGCCCACCCCCCTGGCCAAAGCCATCCGATTTCACCATCGGCCGGAGGAGGATATAAACAACGATCCCCTGACCACCGTCGTTTACCTGGCGGACCTGCTGATGTCCAGATTCCACACCGGTCTCGAACTGGAGCGCATGGGCACGGACTACCTCACCGAGCACTTGTCACAGCTCAACATGTCCTCCGGGCAGTTAGTCGACCTCGTGGACCTGATTCCGGGAAAAGTCTTCCAACCGGCCATGGAAACGACGGAAAACCACTAATCGCAAGGATATTGAAAAACGCTTATGCACACAGGCACGACAAGGCAATCCTTTTTCCGAAGCCAACCGACCCGATACCTGACCGAAAGACCCGTCCATGGATGAAAACAGACAGGCCCGGCTGAAACAGCTCCCCGGCGTGGACCGCATATTAGAGCTTGGTGCGGACGAAGGGCACTTTGACCACATTCCCAAATCGGTGTTGATTCCGGCCATCCGAGCTGCCATCGATGCCCTGCGGGTCCAGATTATTGAATCGGACGCCCCGCCGGACAGCAGCTGTTTCTCCCGCAACGCCCTGGTAGCGGAAGTAAAAAAGCAGGCCGGACGAACCATGGCCCTGAAGCTGAGACGCACCGTCAACGCCACCGGCGTCGTGGTCCACACCAACCTGGGCCGCTCCCTGCTTTCCCCGGTGGTCATGGAAAACCTGACCGCCATCTCCAGCCGCTATTCCAATTTGGAGTTTGACCTTAATGCAGGGCGGCGCGGATCCCGCTACAGCGCCGTGGAAGGCATCCTGTGCGAATTGAGCGGAGCCCAGGCCGCCATGGTCGTAAACAACAATGCCGCGGCCACACTGCTCTGCCTGGATACCCTGGCCACGGGCCAAGAGGTGATTGTGTCCCGCGGTGAACTGGTGGAAATCGGCGGAGCCTATCGGATTCCGGATGTGATGGCCAAAAGCGGCGCAATTTTAAAAGAGGTGGGAACCACCAACCGAACGCATGCCCGGGACTACGAAAATGCCATCGGTGAACGGACCGGTCTGCTGCTCAAGGTCCACACCAGCAACTACAGCATCGTGGGCTTCACGGCCACTGTTTCCCTGCCCGACTTGGTGTCTATCGGCCGACGCCGCAGCCTTCCTGTCATGGAAGACCTTGGCAGCGGCACCCTGGTGGATTTCTCCAAATACGGCCTGATCAAGGAACCCACCGTCCAAGAATCCCTGGCCGCCGGTGTGGATGTGGTCACCTTCAGCGGAGACAAGCTGCTGGGCGGCCCCCAGGCGGGCATCATATTAGGCAGCAAGCGACACATCGACCGGATCAAAGCCAATTCGCTGACCCGGGCCCTGCGCATCGATAAAATGACCCTGGCTGCCCTTGAAGCCACCTTGCAGCTTTACCGCGACGAGCCTCGGGCGGTGCACCAGATTCCCACCTTGAGAATGCTCACTTTGCCGCTGGCCGTCATCCACGGACGGGCTGCAGAATTGAAATCCCGTCTTGAACGGGTACCCGGCGAAGGACTCAAGGTGGAATTGCTGGATATTTCCTCGAAGGCCGGAGGTGGTTCACTGCCGATGCTGGATCTGCCCAGCCGTTGCCTGGGCATTACGGTAGGCGGAATGTCCGTCAATGCCGTCGAACGGTGGTTGCGAAACAGCAATCCACCCATTATCGGCAGAATCGAAAACGACCGATTCATCGTGGATCCCCGGACCCTGCAGGAAGAAGAGCTTGATATCATTGAAAAGGCCTTTGCAGACATGCTGGCCGTCGGTACCCATGGAAGGTGAATGGATGGCACGACACGCATCAAATTTGTTTAAAAACCGCAGCACGACACAAGAATTCCTCTTCTCTCATTCCGATGAGATCACTGATGACGGAAATGCACAGGAGGTATTGACCCGCCGGGGAAGCGCCGCGGCCCCCTCCCCTGACCCCCGTTTTTCCGACATGCAGGACCGACAGGGGTTGGTCCATGCCATTAACACCCAGATGGCATCCGCCGCCACGCTGTGCGCAATCGCAGTCAGGATTGAAGGGTCCTCCAGGGTAAAGGCGGACAACGTCAAAAAGGCAGTCGTCCCGGAAGATGCGGCAACTGTCATTGCCGCGCTCTGCCGGACGCATAAAGGAACCTGGGCGCGGATCGGTCCTGAGCGTTTTGCCTGCGTTTTTCCTCATCTTACCGCTGCCGACGGACAT
The DNA here is from genome assembly GCF_033791525.1 of Desulfosarcina sp. GTDB lineage: Bacteria > Desulfobacterota > Desulfobacteria > Desulfobacterales > Desulfosarcinaceae > Desulfosarcina. Next base: position 35,520 of record NZ_JASJGN010000194.1, on the reverse strand, counting down.
GGGCTGGCCCAACAGCTTTTTGACGCCGTACCCGAAGCGGAAAATCCGCCGTTTACCATCGGCGTCGCCGCCTACCCGACCATTAACTATGTCCGAACGCAACTTATTGATAATGCTGAAAAAGCGCTTGAGCATGCCTGTTTTTTCGGTCCCGGCACGATTACCGGCTTCGATGCGGTGAGTCTGAACATCAGTGGGGACCGTTTCTACCAGGCAGGAGACATCGCCGGTGCCATCAGTGAATATAAAAAAGGGTTACTGCTCGATCCTGCGGACGCGAACCTGCATAACAGTTTAGGGGTGTGCCATGGGGTGTTGAAGGATTTCGACAATGCCCTGAGCGCCTTTGAGCATGCGATCCGGCTTTCCCCGCAAGAGGTGATGGCCATCTATAACAAAGGCTATATCCTTCTGCTCAAAGGGAACCTGGAACAGGCACTGGAATGCTTCCTCAAGGCCGATACCTGCGAACCAAACGTTTTTGAAGTGATTTTTCACATCGGACAGATACTCGTTGAGATGGGTGCCACCGAAAAAGCCCGCCCTTACCTGGAAGCCGCCACCCTGGCCAACAACCGATCCGGCCCCGCATTTAAAAGCCTCGGGGCCTGTCTGGACAACCTGGGGTTAACCAAGGACGCCATCCAGGCTTACAAGAGCGCCGTAAAGATAAACCCCGGTGATGCGGAATCGCTATCGCTTCTGGGTCGGCTCTATACCGAGCGGGGAGAAAGCCTGGATGTGGCTTCGGTGCTGTGCGAGCAAAGTGTTCGACTATCCCCGGACAACGGCCTCTTCAGGCACCGCCTGGGCCATGTGTTCCTGAATCAGGGAAAGTTGAACCATGCACTGGCCGAGTTTGAAATGGCCGCGGCAATGGGCCATGACAGCCAGCCGCAAATCGAAGAGACGCAGGACCGCATGACGGCATCCAGGGCCTCCTGAAGGGATCCGTGAAAAACCGCACCTGCGGGATGCCGGATGGTTTCATCAAACTTGACCGCTGCAGGTTGTTAAGATCACTTTCGTGCTTAAATTAACAGGTCCGTCGAATCAACTGACCCGTGACGGCAAGTGCATTCCGGGCTGCCCGAGGTTGAAAAAAGTGTGTATACAGACAAGCGATGGGGGTCGGCGGAATGGCTTACGAACCGGACCGTTTTACGATCGAGGTTTTCCCCAAGGCCGGCAGCGCAATCGCTTGAACAACCATCGTTTGATTTCAATCATGAACAAGGAGTAACTGTTCCATGCCCATCTATGAATACCACTGCAAAGGATGCAGTCAAGATTTCGAATATCTGGTGCTGGGCGGCAGCGAACCGGATCAGTGCCCGGCTTGCAAGGCCGATACGGTCTGTCGACTCATGTCCACCTGTGGGTTTGTCAGCAAAGGCAGCGGCGGTGAGACCGTGAGCACATCCGCCTCATCATCGTCATGCACCGGTTGCAGCGCATCCAGCTGCTCCGGGTGTGGCCCCTGATGGCCGGCGGCACCATCACCATCGGCACCCGGGGCAGCCAGTTGGCCCTGTGGCAAGCCAACTGGGTAAAAGAGGCCGTCAACCGCCACCATCCCGATCTCACCGTCGACCTGGTCATCATCAAAACCAAGGGAGACAAGATCCTTGATGTTCCACTGGCCAAAGTGGGCGGAAAAGGATTGTTCGTCAAGGAAATTGAAGAAGCGTTGCTGGATGGACGCATCGACCTGGCAGTGCACAGCATGAAGGACATGCCCGCCGATATTCCCGGCGGCCTATGCATCGGTGCGATTCCCGAGCGGGAAGAGCCTCGCGATGTCCTGATCACCCGAAGCGGCCTGCCTCTGGACCGGCTGGAACAAGGGGCGCGGATAGGCACCAGCAGCCTTCGCCGTTCCGCCCAACTGCTTCGGGTGCGGCCAGACATCAGCATTTTTCCCTTGCGGGGAAATCTGGACACCCGTCTGAAAAAGCTGGAGAGCGAATCGATGGATGCCATTGTACTGGCAGCTGCTGGTGTTCGCCGCCTTGGACTGGCCGATCGTATCACCCAGATTCTGGATGAAACGATCATGCTGCCCGCCGTGGGTCAGGGCGCACTGTGCATTGAGATCAGGGAAAATGACTCGCGCATTGAACCGGTGGTTGCGGCCCTGGACGATTTGTCCACCCGACAGGTGGTGATGGGTGAGCGGGCGTTCTTAAGCCGGCTGGAAGGTGGCTGCCAGGTTCCCATTGCCGGCCACGGACATATCGACGAAAGGGGATATACCCTCACCGGCCTGGTCTGCGATGTGGACGGATCCCATCAGGTCAAACAGTCAAAAAGCGGCCCCGAAGCCCAAAGCGAAAAGATCGGCCTGCAACTGGCCGAAGCGCTGCTGGCCTTGGGTGCCGGAGATATCCTGGAAAGACTGAACGCGAATGCATAGTAACAACGAAACGGGCAAAGTGTTTCTGGTGGGGGCCGGCCCCGGGGACCCCGGTTTGATCACCGTCAAGGGAGCCGATTGCATTGCCAGGGCAGATGTTGTCGTCTACGACTATCTGGCATCGCCGACCCTGCTGGCGCATGCCAACCCGGATGCGGAAATGATCTACGTGGGCAAAAAGGGAGGCGACCACACCCTGCCCCAGGATGGCATCAACGCCCTGATCGTGGAGAAGGCCAAACAGGGGAACGTGGTGGCCCGGCTCAAAGGGGGCGACCCCTTTATTTTTGGCCGTGGCGGTGAAGAAGCGGAAGTCCTCATCGCCGCCGGTATCCCGTTCGAGGTCGTACCGGGCGTGACTGCCGCCATCGGCGCATCGGCTTATGCCGGCATTCCGCTGACCCACCGGGACTATACATCGGATGTGGCCTTCGTCACCGGCCACGAGGACCCCACCAAGGCTGAATCCAGTGTCAACTGGAAGGCCCTGGCAACCGGCATTGGCACGCTGGTCTTCTTCATGGGGGTCAAGAACCTGCCGGCCATCGCCGCCAACCTGGTGGCCAACGGCCGATCGGCGGACACCCCGGCGGCGGTCATCCGCTGGGGGACCACACCCAAACAGAAAACTGTGACTGCGACCTTGGGAACGATCGTCGAGGAGACCCGAAGGGCCGGTATCAAAGCGCCGGCCATCATCATCGTCGGCGGCGTGGTCAACTTGCGAAAGACCATGCAGTGGTTTGAAAAGCGCCCCCTGATGGGCCGCCGGATCGTTGTCACCCGAGCCCGGGAGCAGGCCAGCGGACTGGTTCAACGATTGACCGAATATGGTGCTGAATGTATCCAGTGTCCCACCATCCAAGTGGGACCACCGCCGGATTGGGCCGGGCTGGACAGGGCGATCGAGACCATAGGCCAGTATAGCTGGATCGTCTTCACCAGCGTCAACGGGGTGGATTATTTCTTCCGGCGCCTTTTTGAAAATGGGCTGGACGTGCGGGCGCTGGGACACATTAAAACCGCCGCCATCGGCCCTGCCACGGCAGACCGTCTCAGGACCTGGGGATTGAAAAGCGACATCATCCCGGAAAGCTACCGCGCCGAATCCGTGGTGGAGGCGTTTAGCGCTACGCCGGTCAAGGGCAGCAGGATCCTGCTGCCACGCGCCATGGAGGCACGCAGCGTGCTCCCCGTGGAGTTGACCCGCATGGGGGCAATGGTTGATGAGGTAACGGCCTATGAAACCCGGCAAGCGGAAAACAGCGCCGCGGATCTGATCGCCCGCCTGACTGAACGAACCATAGATATGGTCACCTTCACCAGTTCGTCCACGGTGAAGAACTTTCACCGGTTGCTGCCTCCGGATCGCGTTGATCGACTGATGAAGGGCGTCAGCGTAGCCAGCATCGGTCCGATTACCTCCCAGACAGCCCGGGATCTGGGTTTTTCGGTAACCATAGAGGCCGATACGTACACGGTTCCCGGCCTGATCCAGGCAATATTGAACCATCAGGCGTAGTTACCGTTAATACCAACGCTTGGCAGCGGCAGGTCCTGTCGGACATGGCAATGGGAAAAGACATGGATAAAGGGCTGACAGATGTCGGAGTGTTGGTGGATCAGGAAAAACGCCATCTAAACTACCTTCGCATTTCCATCACCGACCGCTGCAACTTAAGGTGCCTTTACTGTGTGCCCGAGGGCCGCATTCCCAAACTCGATCACGACGACATCCTCAGCTACGAAGAGATCCTGCGCCTGGTGAAAATCGGCATACAGCTGGGTATCCGAAAGGTGCGCATCACCGGCGGCGAACCCCTGGTCAGAAAAGGGGCCGTTGAGCTGCTGGGCCGACTGACTCGCATCAGGAAACTGGAAGATGTTTCATTGACCACCAACGGGGTTCTCCTCGCCCCGAATGCCCAACAGATATTCGATGCCGGTATCCGCCGCATCAATATCAGCCTGGATTCGCTGGACCCCCAAAAGTATGCCCAGATCACCGGTTACGATCGGTTCGAACAGGTCTGGTCGGGCATTCAGCGGGCCCGGGAAATCGGCTTCACCCCCATCAAAATCAATGTCGTGGCCATGCGGGGTATCAACGATGATGAAATCATAGCGTTCGGCAGACTTTCTCTGGACCACCCCTTCCACATCCGGTTTATCGAATACATGCCCATTGGCAACAGTCGGACCAGTCCGCAGGATCAGATGCTAACACCGGAAATCCAAGAGATGATTGCCACCATCGGGGAGTTGACCCCGGTGGGAAACGGCCAGAATGACGGTCCGGCCAGGCGCTATCGCATAGCGGGAGCCCAGGGAGAAGTCGGATTCATCAGCGCCATGAGCCATCATTTCTGCAACCGCTGCAACCGCCTGCGACTGACGGCAGACGGCAAGCTTCGCGCCTGCCTGTTGTCCGATCGCCACGAATCCCTCAAGGAGCTGTTGAGAAATGATGGATCGGACGAGCAGCTGGCAGAAATTTTCCGAATCGCCGTGCGACATAAAGCGGCCAAGCACCAGCTTTGCCCCGATTGTGTAACCCCGGTCAAAGACCAGATGCAGGGTATCGGTGGCTGACTGGCCACAACCCCTTAAGGCCCACCCATTTCTTTTTGATTTCCTCGTCCGTTGAATAACTGTCCCTATCAGCCGTTCTGTCTCAGGATCGCAAAGTGGCCGTGAGCCGCAACGGATGCATCAGCAATTCGAGCGCTGCCACGATATTCGTGCAGACGATGTCGGCCGCATTCAGGCTCACCGTGGAAGCCCCTTCACCCAATATGACGGCGACTCCCAGAGCCGAAGCCGCCAGCATCAGCGCATCGTTGCGACCGTTGCCGATGCTGGCCGTCCGGTCCGCGCCCAGCCGGTTGACGACGTTGACTTTGGCCTGGTCCTGACGCCCTGCTTCCAGAACGGTCAGCCGGCAGTTGACCCCTTCAAGACCGCCGGCCGCTCTGCCAAAGGTATCGGCCGTGACCACATGAATCGCCAGCTCAGCGGCAAGGGTATTGAGGGCACCTTTGACACCGGGGAGCAGCAGACCGTCCACGGCCAGGGTGCCGTTATAGTCCAGAACAAGATGCTCGAGGGTCAGTGTGCCGAAACCGGGAATCTGTGTGGAAAGCATGTTATTCTCCTTTGTATTCAGACCCGCGCCTTTGATTTGAACACGCGCACGCCAGAAACCGGAAGGTGGTTCAAAGTGACGCCGGTGATCACCAGGGTGCCGCCCAACAGAAGTGAAAGGGTCAAAGGCTCCTTCAGGATGATGTGGGCCAGACAAATAGCGCTGATAGGCACGAAATTGATAAACAGGCTGGCCCGTGACGGTCCGATCACCCGAATGCCCTCGTAGTACCAGACGAACCCCAGCACCGTGCCAAACAATCCGAGATAGGCCAGATTGCCCCAATCCAACAGTGAATAACCCGTCACCGCCGCAGGCATGCCCTCCATGCAGGCAGGAATCAGCAGTGCCAGCACCCCAACGGCCGCTGAATGCGATACCGCTGCTAAAGGGGAAAGGTGACGCATTACCCGTTTTCCAATCAGCGTAAAAGCCGACCAACTGAACACGCAGCCAAAAATATACAGGTCTCCTATTCCCATACCGCCCGCAAACAAGGCCAACGGATCTCCGCCGGAAATTGCAATAACGGCCCCGGCAACGGAAATCAGAATACCGAGGACCTTTGTCGGAGAGAGGATTTCTTTAAAAAACAGGGCGGAGAGAAGAGAAATTAGAATCGGGTTGTTGGCAATGATGACAGATGCCCGACCGGCGGTTATTAGCTTCAACCCATTGAAGAAAAAAACATTGTAGGCCAACACGCCCGTCAATCCCAGCAGCACCACCGGCAGGATCTGTTGCCTTTCAAGCCTGGGGATTTTTCCTTCCTGGCGCACAACAAGGGCATAGAGACACACTGCCGCAAAGAGAAATCGAAAAAATGCTGCGGAAAATGGGGGGACGGAACCAGCCAGCATTCTGCCGGAAATAAAGGTTCCCCCCCAGAAAATGGCGGTCATCAGTAATTTTAAATAGGTGATGGGCATTTAGCAATGGCCTGTATGTTTCGAGGCTTGACATTCAGTCTGAAAAAGACTTTTCGATTCTTGGACTCAAGTCCCCATTTTCGGGTGCCGATAGAGACAGTACCAGGAGATCTTTGTAGCCGTTTTCAGGTCAAACCGCCAGAAGTTTGTACCCTCCCGGCGGATGTTCTATGCCATGTTGGGAAAAACCAGAAAACCGATAGGAAAAGGAATATGCGCAAAAACCAATTGGGACAGAACCGGTCGGACAATAACGAACGTCTGGTGGATTTTATCATCAATCTGCCGCTGTTTGAGTTTCTGGAAAGAGATGAACTGATTGACGTGGCCGCACGGATGGATTTTATGGACCTTGATCCCGGTGACGTGCTGTTTAATGAATGGGACAGAGCGGATTTCGTCTGTTTCGTTGAAAGCGGGGAACTGGATGTGACTAAAAAGACCGGCCCCAACAGCAGCGATGTCATGGCCACGCTGAGACGCGGCCGATCCATCGGGGAGATGTCCATCATCAACAATTTCCCGCGGTCCTCCACCGTTGTCGCCCGGTCAAAGGTCAGGCTGGCGGTTTTTCAACGCACGGCCTTCGAGGATATCCTGTCGAAGAAGGTAGATCTCGGCGTCAACATCCTGAAGGGACTGGCAAATCTGCTCAGCATCAACCTGAAGAAGGCCTCCAGCCGCCTGGCTGACAACATGCTTCCCATGGGGTGAAAGGCGGGCTTCTCGCCGGTGTTCGTCTGCATGCCATGCCGCAAGACAAGGTCTCGCGGGGATTAGTTTTCCGAGGCCTTCTCCGCCTTGTCTTCCAGCATGCGTATCTTGCTCTCGGGAACAATCCCCTTTTCCACCATGACATCACCGATACCGGCCCAGCGCAGCTCATCGACTTTTAAAACCGTTTCCGGTCGTTTGCTTCCCATACTGTAAAAGGTGTATTTGAGGGTCAGTTCCTCTTTTGGCAGCAGGGATATCGTTCGCTCATAGTAGATAAAATGGTGGTCCAGCACATAGTATCCGCCAGCGGCGATAAGACCGATGATGATGTATTTTTTAATCTGTCCCCACATAAACAGACCTCCTTGGAAATGCGTTTATGATTGGCCTGCCGCTGTCAGCAACAAACTGGCAAACTGACAAGAATTAACGACGGCGGTCCTAAAAAAAACGGCGGCCAGTTGGACACCGGTCGCCGTTTCTATCCTGATTGGTGCCGGAGCCCGGAATCGAACCGGGACGGAGTCGCCCCCGGTGGATTTTGAGTCCACTGCGTCTACCAATTTCACCACTCCGGCATGGGTTTGGATATATAGGAAAAACCCTGAAGATTGTCAATCAAATTGAACTATCCTTTTCTCAGAACGTCATCGATGGCCTGCCGGGATACCGCCCCTTCGCGGACAACGCGGACAGGCCAGCAGGTCACGTCCACAACGGTGGAACCGGGACCGCCGGCAAGGGTACCGCCATCTAAAATCATCTCCACCTGACGGCGGATTTCAGGGTCAAGATCCATCACCCTGGCCGCTGCCGGAAATTTGGACAGATTGGCGCTGGTTGCGGTGATGGGGCCGCCGAATCGCTCGACCAGCGCCTTTGCCACCGGATGAGCCGGCACGCGCACGCCAATCTTGCCCGTTCCGCCGGTAATGCACGCCGGCACTGCCTCCCCGGCCTTAAAAATGACTGTAATTCCGCCGGGCCACAGTCCCAACAAAGGCTCGGCATAATCGGGAACCGTTCGCACCACCCGATCCATATCGTGAATGCCGGACAGCAGCACCAGCAACGGTAGATGGGCCGGCCGACGCTTGATGGCGAACACCCGGCGGATGGACTCGGAACAGAATGCATCGGCCCCGAGGCCATAGAGCCCGGAGGTGGGAAATACCAGTATCCCTTTTTGTCCAAGGATCTGGGCTGCCTTCCGGATATCATCCGGATCGGGGCTTGACGAATCGACCCGGACGACCTTAGCGGTATTCCCTGAGTTTCTCAGCCTTTTTTTCAACCTGGGCGGCCATTTCCTTTTTAAAATTCTCCAATTGGGCGCTCAGCGCATCGTCGGACGCTGCCATGATCTGAACGGCCAGAATGGCTGCGTTCTTCGCCCCCGGCTTTCCGATAGACACGGTGGCCACAGGGATACCCGGGGGCATCTGAACCGTGGAGAGCAGCGCATCGAGCCCTTGAAGGCAGGAAGAGTCGATGGGAACACCGATTACCGGCAGCGTGGTGTGGGCCGCCAAAACGCCGGCCAGGTGGGCGGCATGACCGGCACCAGCGATGATGGCCTTTAGCCCCCGCTGCCTGGCTGAAACAGCATAAGCGGTCGCCCGCTGTGGGCTTCGATGGGCCGAGGCCACGGTCATTTCGATGGGGATCCCGAACTTTTTGAATATCCCCAGGGCCGCTTCCATTACGTTAAGATCAGAATCGCTGCCCATGACGATTCCCACCCGGGGCACCGCCTGCATCCGCACCAAGGCCTTTTTACCGATGTCGGTTCGGTAGTGGACATTCTTCCAGTTGATCTTGGCCACCGCCTGGTAGGCTTTCTTGATGGCCAGTTCCACCGTATCGCCCAGGGCCGTGACTCCCAGCACCCGGCCGCCATCCGAAAGGATCCGCTTGCCTTCCAACCGGGTCCCTGCATGAAAGACCACCACGTCCCGCATGCGATTGGCGGCATCAATGCCGGTGATCTCCAGTCCCTTCTTGTACTTCCCCGGATAATTTCCGGAAGCCATAACCACGCAGACCGATGCCCGGGGATCGGTCTCCAGGCGGCAGGTGTCCAGTCGTTCGTCGATGATGGCCTCGATCACCGGAATGATGTCGTTTTGCAGACGAACCAACAATGGCTGAGCCTCCGGATCACCGAACCGGCCATTAAACTCCAGCACCTTGATCGTGTCCCGGTCGATCATCAGGCCGGCATACAAAACGCCTTTGTACGGGCAACCCTCGGCAGCCATGCCCTTGACCATGGGGATCATGACTTCATTCATGATCCGCTGGTGAAGATACCCGTCCACCACCGGTGCGGGAGAATAGGCGCCCATACCGCCGGTATTCAGGCCTTTGTCGTCATCGAAGACAGGCTTGTGGTCCTGTGAAGAGGGCAGCGGCAGCACGGTTTTGCCGTCGGTAAAGGCCAGAAAAGAGGCCTCTTCCCCCACCAGGCACTCTTCCACAACCACCTGGTCTCCAGCCTCGCCGAATTCACGGTCCACCATGATCTGTTTCAGGGCATCCAGGGCCATTTTTTCGGTGCTGCAGACGATAACCCCTTTTCCGGCGGCCAAGCCGTCCGCTTTGACCACCAGAGGCGCCCCCATCTTTTTCACATAGGTCTGCGCCTGGGCAAGGCGTGTAAAGGTCCGCCCCTTGGCCGTCGGGATGCCGTATTTTTCCATGATCGCCTTGGCAAAGGACTTGCTGGATTCAATCCGGGCCGCTTTCTGGCTGGCGCCGAAAACCCGCATGCCCGCCCCTTCGAACTGGTCGACGATGCCTTTGGACAAGGGATCTTCCGGGCCGACAACGGTGAGATCAATCTTCTCATCCCGGGCAAAAGCCAAAAGTTTGTCGATTTCGGCGGCACCGATGGGAACGCAATTGGCCAGTTTAACCATACCTGCATTTCCGGGCGCGCAGAAAATTTTCTTCACACGTGGACTTTGGGCGATTTTCCAAACCAGGGCGTGCTCTCTTCCGCCTCCGCCGACAACCAACACTTTCATAAGATTCCTCCCTCATTGTTATGGGCCAGCGGATTTGCCGCGGGCATTTGTGGTGACATACGACTAACCCCGTGTGGTTTGCCGACGCCGGGCCTCCATACCCAGTTCGATGAGCCGATCCAGCAACTGGCCGAAGGACATCCCGGCGGCCTTTGCCGACTGTGGAAATAGGCTGGTGCCCGTCATGCCGGGGATGGTGTTGGTTTCCAACACAAAAAATTCACCATCTTTTAGAATCATGTCCGTCCGGCTGTATCCCTGGCAGTACAGGGCTTTGTGGGCCTCTACGGCACAGGCCTGCGCCTTTTGGGTCAACTGCGCGTCAATGCGCGCCGGGCAAATTTCCTGGGTGGCACCAGGCTGGTATTTGGCTTCGTAGTCGAAAAATTCGTAATCTTCCCCCGGAATGATTTCGATGAGCGGCAGCGCGTCGATGTCCTGGTTGCCCAATACACCGCAGGTAATCTCCGTGCCGGAGATATAGGCTTCGATCATGGCCGTAGCGCCGAACTCCAAAGCCTTTCCCACCGCAGCGGCCAGCGATGATTCGTCGCGGACGATGGACATGCCCACGCTGGATCCGGTTTCTACCGGTTTGACCACCAGCGGAAGACCCAGCCCGGTGACGATGTGGCTCACGTCGACCGATTCCCCCCGCCGCACTACCACATAAGGCGGCACGACCAAGCCGGCCCGCTCGTAAAGATGCTTGGACAACAGTTTGTTCATGGCTACTGCACTGCCCAGCACACCGGCCCCCTGATAGGGAATGTCCAGCAGATCCAGCAACCCCTGAACCGTACCGTCTTCACCATAGGGCCCGTGCAGGATGATCAGCGCGCAGTCGATTCTGTCGGCATCAGTCACCAGCAGGGGGATGTCCGTCTTGGGATCGTAGGTCAGAATGTCATACCTGTCCTTGTCCAAGGCTTCATATACCTGTTTGCCGCTGTTGAGGGACACTTCTCTTTCCGACGAAATGCCACCGGAGATCAAGGCGATGGTTTTCTTTTTCATAATAATAATCCCCTTTTGCGATATGGCAGTTGAAAGCCGGTATGCAGCGAATGTGGTCGCCAGGCGAGGCACTCATGCCTGCGATACGATTCAGTTTCTTAGCGGCAGGCTCATTTAACCTTTCAACAGATGTCGCTTGGCCTTGTTGAATTCGTCGACAGTGATGAGGTCTTTTTCAAGCATGCGAGCCAGTTCCGCGAGTTCCGAAACATCCCTGCTGCGCGATGCGTCGGGGTCTTCAAGACGGGGAATGTACATGGCCGCATCGTGTTCGATAGCCGGTTGCCGGGACGACTGGCCCAGTTTGACGGTGGCCATCCCGCCCAGTAGGCTCACCTCCACGGATCGCCCGTTGAACATGGGATTTCTTAACATCTCGCTAAGTGATCTGCCTTCGGCCCGCATCCGTCTGATAAAATAGAATGCGGATAAACCAATCAGCGCCACTCCACCGAGAAAAATCCAGAGCATATAGTTGACCACGCCTCGGAAAAAAAGAACCAGGATCGCCACCCCGGCGATGAGCAGCACATGAAGTGCCAGAATAAGATAGGCGAGCAGCACACTCCGGACCAGGCCGTCGTCCTCTTTCTTTTTTTCAAACATGGTTGCACCAGGTTATGCTTTATCGGCCCCGAGGCGTTCGACCACCTCGCCGTAATAGCGCTGGGGAATATCATAGGCCGGGTTGGCGTCTTTCAAGGCATTCAGCTTCATGATCAGGAAGTTGAGTTTTTTTATAGTCCGATACTTTAGCACCGTGTCGGTCATGCCGGCCAGCAGGTCTTCGGTTGTGCGGATCTCTTTGCGCAATTGCACCTCCGGCGGCAGGCAATCGGCATTTTTCAGGACTTTGTGCGCCATACGCAGGTCCTCGGGAATATGCCGGTCATCCTCTATAGGAAGGGGTTGGCCGCTGCCGGGAAGATTCTCGAAAGCGCCCTCGTCCTGGGCCTTTTTAATTCGTGATTCGATGAGTTTTTCAAAGCCGGGAAACATCTGATCGATCCCACATGGCGCCGGGGCCAAATTTACCATCCTGTTATGATTTAGGTAGTGTCCATCCAGAAATAGGTAGATTGGGTTGAGATCAAGGCATGCGAAAAATTTTACCGCAGGCATATAGTTGATATTCCGAGGATAAAATTTTGAGCATAACGCAGATATCAGGCAAATTGGCCATTTGTGGATCGACACCAAGTAAAACTGACTATAATATATTGGGGTGTCTGATTTCAAGGACTAATGTACCCGGAGACGGGACCTATCGGGTTAGAAGAAGCCCGCCGTTCAAGCCCGTGGCACTTACTTTGAAATGATGTCGATCTTGCACTAAGGATTGGACCGGCGCCTTATGCGAATCGGGATAAGCAGCGGGGATCATGGTCTGGAAACCTGCCGCGTCAGGCCGTCCACGTACTGGCGTGCCTTTTCTACCGCAGCGTTTAATATATCCGAATCCAAAGGCACCTGGGACCGGCTGCTTTCATCCAGTTCCCGGCAGAAGGCTGTGCCGGCGACGCCAACGCCCGCCTGGAGGGTAATATAATCCGCCAGATGCACGATATGGGATAACTGATGGTCTCCTGCAGACGAAGGCTGGTGGTGGTGTCGAATGCCAAAAGATATGGATCGCGGCAAATCCCAGTTATCACATAGAATAGCTGCAATCACGGCATGATCAAAGCCTAAGATATCGCGCTCCGCATCCTGGACGGTTTTTTTTGGGTGGGTGGCGGTGTAGTTGTCGAACAATACTTTCCGCTCACGAACGTAAGGGTCTAGAATGATTTTCCCCATGTCGTGAAGCAGTCCCGCCATGTAGGCAATGTCAGGGGCGTCAAATCTTACCGCGGCGGCGATTTCACCGGCCGTGCAGGCCACCGCAATAGAATGGCGCCACATATCGCCGGCCTTGAGTCCGTATCCCTCCATGGATTTTCCCAATACCCCGCCTGCGCTAATGGCCGTAATCAGCTCAGCCAGCCGCCGGGTACCGAACAGGGCTGAGGCGTGCTGAATGGTGGCGACCTTTCCCCGAAACCCGTAATAAGCAGAATTGGCCACCTTGAGAATGCCGGTCACCATGGCGGGATCGATTTCGATGATTTTGGCCAGTTGGGCGGGACTGGTTGCCGGGTTTTTGATCATCTGCTGGACCTTGAGCATCACCTCCGGCATGGCCGGAAGTGACGCGGGATTGGTGATGATCTTGCGGATCAGCTCGCGGCCGGAGACAAACAGCGGTGCAGGCGAATCGGTGATCGACAAACCCGCGTGCGTTCCCATGGAATTCAACGGTTCCGGGGAACCTGCGTTCAGAACCGCATTGAGCCGGGACATTTCCTTGTTCGCCGCGTCCAGTCGGGCCACCATCTTCTCAATTATCTTGTCCTTGAACTTCTCGCGAATTTCCGGGGGGAGCTGTTCGAACATCACCCGGTCCAGCTTCAGCGCAATTACCGATTCTCTGGCGACAACGTTGGCAGTTCGCCGGGTGTCGGTTAAAAAGGCCATCTCTCCGAAGATATCGCCGGCCTTTAAAACAGCCAAAACGGTTCCGCCGGCACCTTCCGTGATGTTGACCGTACCGATGAGGATGATGAACAGGCTCTGGTCGCTGTGGCCTTGGCGGATGAGTATCTCTCCAGGATTGTATACCCTGAAGTGAGCATCGTCCGACACCATCTGCCGCTTCTCTTCCGCAGTAAACGAATTAAAAAAGCCAAGCCGATTGATAATCGGCAATATCTCTACAGGCTTGCTCACAATAGTTTCCTTTGCCCCGGAGAGCAATCGGATGTTGTTGTTTCGATTAATTTACCGCCACCGCGTTCATTTCGACACCGGGTATTTATCCGATGCCGTCCGTATGGGCATATTATCGGCCGGTTACCGGATTTCATAAACGCAACCTCAAAAACCGGTTCCAGCAACGGGTTGTCCATCTTCGCGATGACAGTCATCAACACTAAATAATACGAAAAGTTAAAATAAGGGTTCCACCACGCTCCCAGCCATCCGCGTTTCATATTATGCTAAAGAGGAAGACAACTTGATCAGATACAAGAAATATGTCATTGAACATCATCCTTATGAATGGACCGTCAAAAAGGCCGGTCAAAAGCAAGGACAACAGGAGGCGGACATGGATCAGGTTCTGGGGAAAAGAAAGAAACGCCGATTTGCCGTCACGGATCTGACCATATCCATCAACGGGAAAACCTACCGCATCTTCAATATCAACGAATTTGGCGTGGGTTTTTTAATTGACTCTCCGGAAGAGATTGAAATCGGTGCCGAAATCAAACCGATGATCGTAAATGGAAAGATACCGGTGCAGGTGGCCGGCATACCCCGGCACATTTCCCAATTCCGCCCGTCCACCAAGCGCCTATTTTTCAAACCAGGCTGGGTCTGCGGTGCGGAATTCACCCTCCGGCATTATAGTGGCGGAAAAAAACTCCTCCGGGAATTCATTGCCGAAAATATCGACAGCGATGTCGAAGAGACCGATTAGTATGAGATATTGGATCGGTAGGTGCTAAAATTTGGGGGGAGGCCGCCGACCTGCAGACTTGTGCCACATGGCCAATATCTTTATCTGATCGAGTATTTGAAGTTTTCCATCCACGACATCTGCCAGAGCGGCATCGGGTCCCAACCTGTCGATTTTGTCGGAAATCATTCTCCTGACTGTTTGGTAAACATGGCTTCCCGGTCTAAGGAGGCCATCCTCATTTAACAGCAGCATGATCTGCGCCATGGCCTGGAATTTATTCATCAGGCATCCTCGGTAGGTGTGAATAGGATCCCTACTGATTGGCGTTCCATCACTATTCACTTGGGATGTCAAGGCCTGTTTGGATTACCCGGCAGATGCGATTGTGGGAGGGTTAGGCCAAGCTGGTTGACTCACAAGCGATAGAATTCGTTTCACAATTAGAAAAAATTTACCTACCACATTGTTCCAAAATTAATAGCGATCCAAACTTAACCTGTCGTTATCGTATTTAATCCTTTAAATTTGCATCCATCTTTAAACAGGCATGGTAATTGCTCTACCAGAAGAGGGGCCCAATCTGTCTACAATCATGAATAGCCGAGCGGGTTATGCAGTCGGATGGGTCTTGCAGGTCTTGGATGAGAAAACATTATTTGTCGAGTCCATCGCCATCGATATAAAATTTATAGAGATCGGACCAGATCGCTTTTTTGGCCGTATAAGGTTGCACCCGTGGGAGAATTTACCCCCTATATTATTGTGAACGACCAGAGAATTTTCCCCATTGAATGGTCTCCATGGTCGGATTCGGCAACCGCTGAGCGAAAAGGGCAAGAAAAGCGGACCTTCGGTGTTGTTGACCGGGTCACCATTTCAGCAGAGGCCCGGGAAAAATACAGGTGGCATGCGGCCCAGGCCGGGACTGATTCACCGACTCCCGACGACCCGTCAAATAATGCGCCAGATGCCAGCGTTCCTCTTTTGGCCTATTCACCCAAACGACTGAGTTGATTGTTCCTTGGAAAAGGCTCCCATAAAGAAGGTTGCGGATCTGAAGATATAGAGAGCACTGCGATCCAGAGCCCTTCCCAATCCTGAAATCATATTACATAGCTGTTAATGGGTGGTCACTCGAAAGGAAAAGGCATGGATCTGCACATTGATGATGAAAAAAATATAGCCTATATCAAACTATCGGGCCAGTTAAGCAAAAAGGCAATTCTTAGTGCATTTGATTTAGCTGTAGCTGACGAGCGATATAAAAATGGAATGGCGAGGCTATGGGATTTCAGAGATGCCGACCTATCTTCTTTTGATACTGCGACAGTCATGGAGATGGCGCAGTATTCCAAAAGATTTCCGCCAGGAATAAATAGCGTCAAAGTGGCTTTTGTGGTTAGCAGAGATTTAGAGTATGGGCTATCCCGAATGTTTCAGATGTCATCAGAAGCGAGGACACCCATTCAGGTTTTTCGTACAATGGCCGAAGCCGAAAAGTGGATGATTGAGTGATGATGGCCCAGCGATATCTCATCGTTCATTAAGCCAACTTTGCCAACTCCAATCCCGCTCAACCACAAACACAGTTGCAACACCACCCACCGCCTACTCCTGAGTCAACTATCCAGCTTCCTGAACAGCAGCTTCATAACTAGGACGATGTCTCCGAACAAAACGAGGTGTCCCATATACCTGCGGCCATAGACGCCTTGAATGGTCCCAAGTCAACCATGCCGAGCCTCTCCCATGCACTCACCATAGAAGAGTTCTTCTATTCTGGCTTTCTACCTATCAGGAAATCTGAAAGTCCAGCTTTCGCACAGCCTCCCGGGATAGGGTGTCCACTCGGTAGCCTTTAGCATAGCGCCTGAAGGTCTCTGTTTTGCCTCCGTAACGGTAACAATACGAAAAGGGGGTCCTGACAAGGTACGCAGGGGCTGTTCTTGCTGTCGATTTCATGCTGTCTTACCTCCCTCTTTGTGTAAGACAAGCGATTTCACCTTAGGAGCACCAAAAGAAAACCCATTGATTGTTACATCAATGGGTTAGGTGTCTGTTGGTGGCGATGCAGGGACTTGAACCCCGGACTCTGCGGATATGAGCCGCATGCTCTAACCAGCTGAGCTACATCGCCATTATTCTTTTTCGTACCCAAAAGAACAGCGGACTTTTAACAGCTCAAAACCGGTTAGTCAAGCCGAAAACCGAACCGGTTACTTGAGGGAAGTCGATCCGGTCACCTCAATGGTGAACTCCTCAAGATCCTCGGGAAGGCCTGAAAAGACGACCATGAAGGGGATGGACTGTCCCGGTTCAATCTTCACGTTGCTGCGGTTGTCCCCTAGTCGATTGAACAGCCTCTCCTTGATTTTGTCCCACTCCAAGTTTGCCAGTTCAAGATCGGACATGACATTGCCGCAGTAGACCTTCTCACTATTAACCGGGACTTTGCCTGTAGAGAAGATCTTGCCCTCCAGGGTGACCATGCCGCGGTTCTCGGCATACCCGTTCTTCACCATCCCTGTAACCACAAAGAGTTTTCCGACAGTGGCATTGTCGACAAACTTGCTGTTGATGTCGTAGGTGGTCAGTTTCAGGTTGCCCGGATCCTGTACCTTCGGCTTCAGATAGTCACTGAGAAACGGAATGTCGATGCCGCTCTGATTCAGCAGATAATAGGTCCCGTAAGCGCCTCCGCCGAGGATCGCGATGATCAGCATGAACACCAGCGATTTGCTCATCCCCTTTTTTACCGGTTTGGGCCGGCCCGCCGGCGCTGCAGTCTCAGCGACTTGGGGCTTTACCTCTACGCTTTTTTCAGCCGTTGGCGGCACGGGGATGGCGACTGTTTCTTCCAGGCCTTCATCTTCTAAGGTCTGTTCCGCCTTGCTGCCCTCTTCCACCTCGAATTCCAGATCCATGTCTAAAGATTCGCGGAGACGGTGAGCCGTATCACCGGCAGATTCCGGCGGGGCATCATCCTCAAAATCGGACAGATCGAAATCCAGATCATTATCGATGGCCACGGTTTCGTCAGGTGTCCCCAGCACCTCATCATCGCCTAAATCCAGGTCCAGTTCCTGATCCTCCGGGGTATCGTCAACCGCATCGGTGTCAACCTCGTCCAACACCTGCTCGAGATCGGACAGATCCAGGTCGTCATCCGCCACGACTTGGTCGTCATCACCGGATTCGGACATCCATTTTTCCGTCTCAAGGCTGGCTTCGATGTCCAGATCAAGGTCCTGTTCCGGCATAACGCTGAATTTCGCGTCTCCTGTTTCCGGCTCTTCAAGCATCTTCTCGATTTCAGACAGATCAATCTCCTGATCGGTATCATCGGCATCGTCGATATCTACTGTTTCAGCCCTGCCATCCCCGTCCAGGTCGAATTCCAAATCTTCCAGGGTTTCGTCCCCAGGCTCACCGGCGGTATCAGCAACATCCGCAGGCGTTTCATCATCCATGTCAAGAGCCAGGCCTTTTTCTTCACCTTCATCGACAACCATGGTGACGGAATCGTCCCCACTCGCCTCGTCGTCATCCAACAGGCCCTCAAGACTGGAGAGGTCCAAATCATCTTCCATCGCTGGCGATTCAGGAACCGGCTCCATTTCCCCGGCGCCGGTGTCGTCCAGATCCAAATTCAGATCCAGTTCCTCATCGACGTCGCTGCCTGCATCCGCAGCTGATGAGGCTTCGGCCATATCCGCGTCCGGTTCCAGGTCGAAATCCAGGGAGAGATCATCCAGCGACGAGTCGACCGGATCCGACGCAACCGCTTCAGCCTGAGGCGCTTCAGCACCCTTGTCCATATCCAGTGTGAGATCCAGCCCCTCCAGATCATCCAACGTTTCGGGCAGACCGTCGTCTGCTGGAACCGCCGATTCGGGTGCCGCGTCGAGTTCCAAAGAAAAATCGCTATCCAGATCCAGCGATTCGTCATCCAAGTTGGCAATGACGGTGGCGGTACCTTCCGAATCCCCGCCGGTCTCAGGCGGGACGTCCAGATCAAAATCATCCTGGTCCAGATCGGCGATGACCGTCTCCGCCACATCAGGCAGTCCGTCAAGCGAGAGATTCATGTCGTCATCCAGGTCGGCGATAACGGTGGCAGCGCCGTCATCATCAGTTTGCTCAGGAGTATGGTCCAAGTCAAAATCGTCCAGACTGGCGATGACGGTTTCACCACTCTCGTCGACGGCGTCGGATTCCAGTGACGGATCCGGTTCGACGTCAGATTCAAAGGACTGATCCGCCAGGTCTTCTTCCAGGGCGCCGCTCACCGCATCTTCAATTTCAGTGGCCGACACCCCGTCCCCCGGTTCGTCATCCAATGCAAAGTCAAGGTCGGTGCCTTCGGCAAAGGGCGCGTCGGCGTCTTCGTCAATAATATCCGTCTCGGGCGTATGCCCATCAAGCGTATCCGCTGCCGCAGGGGTGTCTGGTATAGCCGATGCCAAGGCGGAAGCTGCCGCCAGATCGGGTTCGGGGCCTGGCTTGGTTTCCGGTGCAGCATCGGTTTCGACTTCTTCGGCTGGCGATTCAGGGGCTGGCGCCTGCTGCGGAAAGGCGGTGAAC
This sequence comes from Desulfosarcina sp., assembly GCF_033791525.1. Lineage (GTDB taxonomy): Bacteria > Desulfobacterota > Desulfobacteria > Desulfobacterales > Desulfosarcinaceae > Desulfosarcina. Next base: position 16,181 of record NZ_JASJGN010000194.1, on the reverse strand, counting down.
ACGTTGGAGCAAACCGAACACCTGACCTTTGAACCAGTGGCTTTGAGCATCTTGTCATCAAGGTTGAAACTGGTGTTGCACGCTTCACAGGTGATAATCATAGCACCCCTCATTGACTAAAGTTTCATATGATATATTTCTGGCAGATTTCGGTAATCCTCTGCATAGTCCAAGCCATAACCCACGAGAAAGCCCTTTTCTATGGTTGTGCACGCGTAGTCGACGCTGATCGCTGCCTTTCGCCGCTCCCTTTTGTCGATCATGGCGCAAACCTTGATGCTGCTGGGACGAAAGCCCTCAAGGTGGCTGATCAGATAGGCCAGCGTCAGGCCGGTATCGACGATGTCTTCAACCACTAGCACATCTTTGCCGCGGATATCAACGTCAATGTCTTTCTTCAACACGATGTTCTCTGAAGAAACTGTATCGGCACCATAGCTGGAAGCTTGAAGAAAATCGATCTTAACTTTTTTTAGTTTCAACTCACGAGCCAGATCGGCGAGAAAAAGAAAGGCCCCCTTGAGAACCCCAATCAGCACCAGTTCCCGGCCCTGATAGTCTGTTGAAATGGTTTCTGCGATTCTGAGTATCTGGCGTTGGATTTCATGCTTCTTTATAACGAGAATAAATTCAGGCATATGCGGTCTTTACTGCTCGTCTCGCAGCTGGCAAGCATTAAAAAATTTAAAAATGGAAGTATCAAGGGCCATGGAATATAGTGGTTTGGTGCGGATGTTGCCAATGAAGTTTGAGACAGTCAAAACAACCGATTGTAGGCAATCATGAAACACCAATTCCATGCCGCCAGTTCAGCGAGACAAGTAACCCAATAGGGGCTAGTTGTCAATGAATTTAATTTGTTACATGCCGGTGGCAGCCAGCTTTTTCACGAGCTTTTTTTGTTCGGGAGATAGTTCTTTTGCAATATCTACTGAAACGGTGGCATACAGGTCGCCCTTCAAACTGCCTTTCATCTGGGGAAGCCCGTGCCCGGCCAGACGCATCCGGGTTTTATGACGGGTTCCCGGAGGAATTTTTAGACTCAGTTCTCCTCCTTCGAGGGTGGGTATCTTCACTTGGGTACCCAGAAGTGATTCGCTAAGCCGAATGGTAACGGTGACAAGGAGGTCATGTTCATCAACGGTGAATAACGGGTCTGCGGTCACCCGGGATTTGATATACAGGTCTCCGGGAGGGCCCCCGTATCCGCTTTGCTCGCCCTTTCCCGCCAGGCGAAGTTTCTTGCCGGTAATCATCCCCGGAGGTATTTTGACCGTGATATTTTCGTTGCGGCCCTGATGTTGAAAGGTGACGGCCTTGCTGGTTCCGCTGGCCACTTCCTGCAGTGTCAGGGGTAGTTCGTAAACCAAATCTGAACCTTTGATCGGTGCCTGGCGCCGCTGGTGTCCGCCAAACGGCCCGCCGCCGAAAGAGAACCGCCTCCCCTGGCCGCCAAAGCCGAACTCTTTAAGAATATCTCCCAAATCCACATTTCGGAATATATCCTCCTGAGAATAGCGTTGGTGGAAGTCGGTAGAGCCGAAGGTATCATACTGCTGACGCTTCTCCTTGTCGCTGAGCACTGCGTAGGCCTCGCTGACCGTCTTGAACCGCTCTTCGGCGTGCTTGTCACCCTTGGAGTGGTCCGGATGGTATTTCATGGCCAGCTTGCGGTAGGCCTTTTTGATCTCGGTATCCGTGGCGGTTTTGGACACGCCCAATACCTGGTAGTAATCCTGTTCGGACATGATTGATCCCGCTCCCTGCTGTGGTTTGCATGAACGCATGCCTATGTTTTGACCAGCGCTCACGTTGTCAATCCGTAAAAATAAGGTATTTGTTTTTTATGTCAAGCCGTTGGGCCCATCATTGCCCGGCTGTTTTGAGCCGATCCAGCCGCAGCCGGTGCCGCTCGTCAAAGAGCCGGCGTGCACCGGTCCAGACCGCGATCAGCGCCCCGAACCCGGTGCCGGCGGAGATAATGAACATGATCAGGATCTGGTACTTGACCGCTTCAAGCGGCGGGTTGCCGGCCAGAATCTGGCCGGTCATCATGCCGGGAAGACTCACCAGTCCGGCAGCTGCCATGGAATTGATAGTGGGGATCATGGCACTGCGGACGCTTGTCCGGCGGATCTCACCGATCGCCTCGGACCAGGTGTGGCCCAGCATCAGACGCCCTTCAATGGTGCTGCGACGCTCCCAGGCCGATTCCGTTAATCGATCAAGGCCCAGGGAAATGCCGGTCATGGTGTTTCCCAGCATCATTCCCAGCAGGGGGATGGCATATTGCGGCGTATACCATGGGTCAACGCCGATAATGGCCGCCAGGGCAAATGTGGTGATGGCAAAAGAGGAGACAAACATGGAACCAGCCCCCATACCGAAGCCCCACCAGCCGACAAAGCGGCGCTTCTGACGGGCCACCACCTCACGGGCGGCGGCTACCAGCATCACCAGGGCCATGGATGCTATCAAAAGCGGATTAATCGACGCAAAAACCACCTTCAGTACCAGACCCACAAGGCACAGCTGAAAGGTGGTCCGAAAGGCGGCCACGATGGTCTGCCCGGCCAGCCCCAGCCCCATGCGCCGGCTGACCAGGGCCAGGGCAATCACCAGCAGGGCGGCCAGGGAAAGATCCGTTGGCGTCAGAAAAATGGTCTCCGAGGTCACGGCACGCCTCCACGGCTAATCATACGGCCGCTTTCCATAGCAAAAAACCGGCTGGCCACCCGATTTAACTGGGCCCTCTGGTGGCCGACCCACACAACAGCGGCGTCGGTCTCCTCCCGGTAGGCTCGAATCAGCGCTTCGACTTTCGCGGAAGTTTCTTCATCCAAATTGGCCGTGGGTTCATCCAGCAGCAACAGGTGGGGCTGGTTTTCCAGAAGGCGCAGCAGGGCCAGGCGCTGGCGCTCCCCGCTGGAAAGCCGTGAAACCGGCCAGGTCATAATACCTGCGTCAAACCCAAGCCGGTTTAATCCGCTTGCAGCGGACATCGCAAAATGGTCGCCCACCGTATCGGACCACCACCGGCTTTCGGACGGAAGCAGGCCAACCTGCCGCCGCCAGGCTGGTGCGGGAATCAGCGCCTGCTCGGTGCCGTCGAGACAGATCGTTCCACCGTGGGGTTCCATGTCCGCGATTGCCCTTAATAAAAGGCTTTTTCCCGAACCCGACGGACCGGATAACCCAACACATTCGCCCTTCTCAATATCAAGGCTGACCGGTCCAACACCGTGAATAAAAAGATTGTCCACCTGCAAGCGGGGGACTAGCTGTTTTTCCATAGGCGTAGATGCACCATGAGAACGGAAATAGCCGCAGGGGTCATGCCCTCGATGCGTGACGCCTGGCCCAGGGATGCCGGATGAACCGCGGCCAGTTTCTCTTTGAGTTCGCTGGAGAGGCCGTGAACGGTTGCATAGTCAATCGCCTTCGGAAGTTTGATCTGCTCCAGATGTCTGAACTTGTCAATCTCCTGAAGCTGACGTCGAATGTACCCCTCGTACTTGATTTCGATCTCAACCTGCCGGGCCACCCGCTCTGATGGGGGCGTCTCGGCCGGAGACAACTGGTCAACCGCGTCGTAACCCAGTTCAGCCCGCTTCAGTAACTGGACCAAATGGACGCCGTTGTCGATGGGCGGCGTACCCCGCTGCTCCAGGTAGGCGTTGACGGCAGGCAGCGGCTTGATCACCGCCTGTTTAATGCGCTGAATTTCGTCCTGTATCTGGGCTTTTCGCTCACGATTGGCTTTCAACGTATCGGCACTTTGCAATCCGAGTTCGTGACCGATCTCAGTTAACCGCAGATCGGCGTTGTCCTCCCTGAGCATGAGCCGGTATTCGGCCCTCGAGGTGAACATGCGGTATGGCTCGCGTGTGCCCCGGGTGACCAGGTCGTCCACCATCACAGCCATGTATGCCTGGCTGCGATCCAGGATAAAAGGCGGGCGTTTCTGAACCCTGCAGGCAGCGTTGATACCGGCCCACATGCCTTGGGCCGCAGCCTCTTCGTAACCCGACGTGCCGTTGATCTGGCCGGCCAGATAAAGGCCTTTCACCCGCTTGGTCTCGAGGGTGGGACGCAGTTGTATCGGATTGATGAAGTCGTACTCGATGGCGTATGCCGGGCGCATGATGTCCGCCTCCTCCAGGCCGCGGACTCGTCTGACCAACTGGGTCTGGACCTCTATGGGCAGGCTGTTGCCCAAACCCGACGCGTAGATCTCCTGGGTGTCAAGTCCTTCGGGCTCGAGGATGATCTGGTGACGGTCCCGCTCCGGAAAGCGGACGATCTTGTCTTCAAACGAGGGGCAATAACGGGCCGGCACCCCTTTAATGATGCCGCTGTGCAGGGCGGACAAGTGCAGGTTTTCCCGCACCACCTGGTGGACCTGCTCGCTGGTGTGCCCGATGAAACTGGGAACCTGGGGCAGCCGCGCCGGCTGGCCGGAGAAGGAGAAGGGGCGGGCGGGCTCCTCCAACGCCTGCTCGTCAAACTGGGAAAAATCGATGCTGGCCCGGTCCAGCCGCGGTGGGGTACCGGTCTTCATGCGGCCCAGGCTAAAGCCAAGCGCCTTGAGATGGCTGGGCAGGCTGTAGGCGGCAAACTCGCCGGCTCGGCCGGCCTGCATCGTTTTGAAGCCGATGTGCACCAGCCCGGACAGAAAGGTGCCGGTGGCCAGCACCACGCAGGGCGCTTGAAAACCGAAGCCGGTATGGTCCTCCACACCCAAGACCCGGTCCCCGTCAACGATCAGGCGCTCCACCAGTGCCTGTTTGAGATCCAGGTTGGGCTGCTTTTCCACAATTGCCTTCATGGCCGTGTGGTAGCGAACTTTGTCGTTCTGGGTCCGTGTGGACTGCACTGCCGGCCCCTTTTTGGTGTTCAAGGTCTTGTACTGGATGGCCGTTTGATCGGCAATTTTGGCCATCTCTCCGCCCAGTGCATCGATCTCCTTGACCAGCTGTCCCTTGGCCATTCCACCGATGGATGGGCTGCACGGCATGGCGGCGATCTTGTCCAGGTCGATGGCCAGCAACAGAACACGACAGCCCATGCGGGCCGCCGCCAGGGCGCCCTCGCAGCCGGCGTGCCCCCCGCCCACAACGATCACATCGTATTGTTTCTGATATATTGCCATATATTTTCACTGCCTGAAAATTATCTATCACACACACATTGCCAGTGCCCATACGAAAATGGTAGATTTTGGTTCCCCGCAATGCGGGATCTACGACACGCCAAGGCCGCAGCGAGATTGGAATTGACCGCCTGAGCGTCCTGGCGACAGCACGCACAGTGGCACACCGTCAAGGATTTCATAAGCGCAAGAAGGACGGCCTGTGCTGAAAAATGACATTTCCGGGGGAGCACTATATAATCGCCGGGATATCGAGGTCAAGGACAGGATCACCATGTACAAAAAACCATACCGGGACCTGAACACCTACTTTCGATCGCTGTTTGGTTGCCGGGTCCACAAGGTCACCGTCGACGCCGGGCTCAACTGCCCAAACCGCGACGGCACACTCTCCACTGGCGGGTGCATTTACTGCAATGCCAAAGGATCCGGAACCGGTGCTCATCGCCAGGGCGTATCGATTACGCAGCAGATCGAGCGCAGCAAGGCAAGAATCGCCCGGCGTTTCAAAACCAACAAATTGATGGCCTATTTCCAGTCTTACAGCAACACCTACGCCCCCGTCGAGCACTTGAAAGTGCTGTATGACGAAGCCCTTGCCATTGAAAACGTGGTGGGATTGGCCGTCGGCACCCGGCCGGACTGTGTTGATCCGACGGTGCTGGATCTGCTTGAAGGATACGCCAGGAAGCATCTCATCTGGATTGAGTACGGCCTTCAAAGCGCCCACGACCACACCCTCGCCCGGATTAACCGGGGCCACGACTTTGCATGCTTCGAACAAGCGGTATCGCTTACCCGCAACCGTAACATCAACATCTGCGCCCATGTGATTCTGGGGCTGCCCGGCGAATCCCGGCAGGATATGCTGGAGACCGCCGATGCCGTCGCCGCCATGGGTATCGACGGGATCAAACTCCACTTGCTTTATGTGGTGCGGGGAACACCCATGGAGACCCTATACCGATCCGGCAGCTACCGCTGCATGGGTCAGCGGGAGTACGCTGAATTGATATGCGACTTCATCGAACGCCTGCCGGAGACGATGATCATTCAGCGTCTCACCGGCGACCCCCACCCCAGGGAACTGGTGTCCCCGGCCTGGTCCCTGCAAAAGCGGGAAACCATGGACCTGATCCACACCTGTTTCAAAGATAAAAATACCTGGCAGGGCAAAGTGCCCAGGCAGGACGTCTCCGTTTGACCTTATTACACCGTGTGTTATGCGGGCGTATAGAGTAACTCAACTATTATCGGATCAAGGGTAATGTTTCGATAGCACTTAAGTAAATTGACCGGACTCCTTTTTGAATATTTGGCGTTTGACATTCAACAGGGGATATTGACGCGAGGCGCCGGGGGGTAGTAAGGTCACCCTCTTCAGACCAACCGCGAATCGATGAAAGCGAAACAATATGCGGGATTTTCTTTTCTGGTGGCAGCATCTGCCGGAGCATATGGACCCGGTAATCCTGGAAATCGGCAGCTTCAAGCTGCAGTATTACGGGCTCATGTACATTGTGGCCTTTGCCATCACCTATATCCTGGCCAGCCATCGCCTCCGGCGGGAAGATCGTTTCCGGATCGATGCCGACCAGCTCCAGGGGCTCATGACGGCCATGATCCTGGGCCTGATCGTCGGCGCCCGCTTGGGCTATGTGCTTTTCTACAACTTCTCGTACTACCTGCACCATCCACTGGAGGTCATCCTGCCCTTTGAATTTTCCGGCGGCATCCGGTTTACCGGCATCACGGGAATGTCCTATCACGGAGGGCTCATCGGTGTGGTCGTGGCGACAGTCATTTTCGTGCGTAAAAACCGGTTGGATTTTTTCAACATGGCCGATCTCATCGTCCCCTGCATTCCGCTGGGATATACCTTCGGGCGGTTGGGCAACTTTATCAACGGCGAACTATTCGGGCGGGTGACGACCCATCCCATCGGCATGTTTTTCCCCTTTGCACCGGGTCCCGGCCGACGGCATCCCTCGCAGCTTTACGAGGCCTTTTTCGAGGGCATCGTCCTCTTTATCGTCCTTTGGGCGGTCAAAAACCGGTTCACCACCCGGGGCGCCATGCTGGCCCTCTATCTCATGGGGTACGGCCTGGTGCGCTTTTTTATCGAGTATGCCCGCCAGCCCGACGCCCATCTGGGCTTTATCTTTTTTTCCTTGTCCATGGGGCAACTGCTGTGCATGGCCATGATTCTGACCGGCGGCGTGTTGCTGCTTTATCTGAAAAAGCAATCCCGTATTCAACCATAAGTGGTAACTCCGACCAAAAGCCGGGGTCTTCGACTCGCAGCCCATATCTGCGTTCTATGGATGTGCATCAAGTAGTGTTCGTCCAAAAATGAGGAATTTCGGTCGAGATCAAGGCGTGCGAAAAATTTTACCGGAGGCATATAGTTGATATTCCGAGGATAAAATTTTTCGCGCAACGCAGAGATCGGGCAAAATAACCATTTCTGGATGGGTACTAACTATGGAGAAATGGCTTCAAGCACCCTACCCCGTGACGTAAAAGAGATCCCCTGCTGGGTTTTGGTGCTGATCATCACCGACTCGATCAACGGTTCCGCCACCGGTTCACCCGATTGCCATTTGATGATAAATTTGGCGCCGGAGCCTCCGCTTTTGTCCGACTCGGGCACCACATAGCGTCTGGTGGCCATGGCTTTGAGGGGTAGAGCCTTTTCCAGATAGTGTTTCAAAAACTTGCCGTCCGAGTCGTAATAATCCACCGCCGTCAGTGTGATGGCATGTTTCGTATCCGTATTGCGGATGCTCAGCGTGGCGGCCAGGTAAAAGGGTTGCTCCCGGTCGCCGCTGTAAATATGCGAATACACCGGCACGTATACGGTCTGCCCCTTGTAAAGGCGCATGTCCGCATCGGCCGTTCGGGTGATGAAACCGCTCATGAGTGTCAGCAGGACGAATACGATCAAGACGGGTTTAGTGGTAACAGGTGTGGACATTAAAACGCCCTCCCTTGAAAAATAAATTCACGCTGTTTGAAAATGTCGCCTAAACTATTGCTCTTTGTACCAGTATCCACCGGCCAAATCAATCAAGGATCGGCGACATTGAACCCTCCCCGCGGCAAGCCGCGGGGAATGTTCTGCCTATAACGGCAGTGCTGCGCAGCACCGTAAGGATAAAAAATCGATTTTCAGTTCGCTCGCTAACCCCGCCGCAAGCGGCGAGGAATGCGCTCGCTATCGCGGTTCAATCTCAAGGCCCTTGGTTATTATCGCACAGAAACTTGATTGTTGCACCGACCATGAGCAAATTGAACATATTGACAACTTTATACAGGAGGATCAGACCGTGCCGGAAGTCACCACGACAATATCTCAAATTGAGGGTTCCACCGCCGCCCGCACCCGGATTCGCGAGCATGAACTGGTCACCGATCGCCCGATGGAAAAAGGTGGCGGCAACCAGGGCCCCATGGGCGGCGAAATGTTTGTGGCCAGCCTGGGCGGCTGTTTCATGAGCAACCTTATCGCTGCTTTCCAGGGACGGGGAATCGAGGCAAAGGGGCTTTACGTTAAGGTCAGCGGCACGCTGGATGGGACGCCGCCCCGCTTCCAGAAAATGGCCATGGCGGTGAAGGGCAATGGGATCGATCGGGATCAGATGGAAAAGATGGTTCTTATCGCCGAACGGGGCTGCATCGTGGCCAATACGTTGAAGCAGTTCATGGATGTAGAGATTTCAATCGCTTAAGGGGCAGAAAGAACCATATGTTGCCTGCTTTTATTTTTTGGTTTTTTCCTTCAATGTCCGCCATTGCTTCAGGCGCCCGGCTATCATCTTCTCGTAACCCCGGTCCGTCGGAATATAATACAGGCTGCCGGCGATGGCGTCAGGCAGGTAGTCCTGGACGGCATATCCGTCCTTAAAATCATGGGCATAGCGGTATCCCTTGCCGTAGCCCAGATCCTTCATCAATCCCGTGGGCGCGTTGCGAATATGCAATGGAACCGGCAGCGCGCCCTTTTCTCTGACTGCCTGCGTCACCTTATTCCATGCCTGGTAGACACTGTTGCTCTTGGGCGCCGTGGCCAGATAAACGGCGGCCTGGGCCAAGGCCAGATCCCCTTCCGGATGCCCTAAAAACCGAAAAGTCTCCATGGCCCCCAGGGCCAGACGCAGGGCAAACGGATCGGCGTTGCCCACATCTTCAGAGGCAAACCGCACCATGCGCCGGGCCACATACAGGGCGTCTTCCCCGGCCTCCAGCATGCGGGCCAGCCAATACAGGGCCGCATCCGGGTCACTGCCCCTAAGGCTCTTGTGAAACGCGGAGATGATGTTAAAATGCTCGTCACCACCCTTGTCGTAAAGCAGCGCCTTTTTCTGCAGCGCGCTTTCCACATGCTCCAGGGTGATCATTCGGCGAGTGCCCGTTTGGGGTGGAGATTCGGCCAAAGCCAACGTGGCGGCCATCTCCAGGTTATTGAGGGCGCTCCGCGCATCCCCAGAAGCAATCCGGATCAAATGCTGCCGGGCATCGTCAGCCAGGCATAAATTCAATTCTCCGAGCCCTGCCCTCCCATCTTCCACTGCCCGATCGAGCACGAAACCCAAGGCGTCCTCGTCCAGCAGGTTGAGGGTAATCACCCGGCAACGGGACAGCAGCGCCGAGATCACCTCGAAGGACGGGTTTTCCGTGGTGGCGCCGATGAGGGTAATCAACCCGGACTCCACATGGTGCAGGAAGGCGTCCTGTTGGGCCTTGTTGAACCGGTGGATCTCGTCCACAAACAGGATCGTTCGCCTGCGCTGGAACTGCCGCTGTTTTTTGGCCTCATCGATGACTTCACGGATCTGTTTGATGCCTGCAAGCACCGCCGAAAAGTGACTAAAATGGGATCGGGTTTCACCGGCGATAATCCTCGCCAGGGTGGTTTTCCCGCAGCCGGGCGGCCCCCACAGAATCATGGAAAAAATCCGGTCGTTTTCGATGGCATGGCGAATCAGAGAACCCGGCCCCGTGACCGAATCCTGGCCGAACAAGTCTGCCAAGCGGTGCGGGCGCATGCGTTCGGCCAGTGGTCGCTGGGCATCTGCGGATTCTGAAGCCTGGTAGTCGAAAAGGTCCATCTCTATCGTTTAGTGGGGCGCTTGCTGGATCGCTTTTTTCGTTTGAAGTGTGTGGAACGCTTGTTTAAAAAAGCTGGGTTCTTTCCGGTGCGCTGTTTCAGCAGCAGGCGAACCGGCGTCTGGTCCAGGGAAAAGGCTTCCCTGATCTGGTTCACCAAGTAGCGCTGATAAGAAAAATGCACCCCGCCCGGGAAGTTCACAAAGCTGACAAAGGTGGGCGGCCGGGTGGACACCTGGGTGGAATAATAGAACTTGAGCCGCGTGCTCTTGTGCATCGGGGGTTGGGTGCGCGTCAGGGCTTGGTCCATGGCCTTGTTCAACTTCCCGGTGGTGATCCGGGCCGAATACTGATCGTAAACCTGATCCACGATAGGAAAGATGCGTTGAATCCGCTGTCCGGTTTTAGCCGAAACAGTCATCACTGGTGCAAAGTTCAGGAATTTGGCGTCCATGCGCAGATTTTCCGTGAACCGCTTCAAGGCTTTGCCGTCCCGATTGTCAACCCGGTCCCATTTGTTCAGCAGAAAAATCGCCCCGCATCCGCGGTCATGGGCGTAGCCGGCCACATGGACATCCTGATCGGAGATGCCCTGTTCAGCGTCGATGACGATCAGGGCCACATCGCACCGTTCCAGACTGCGCAGGGCCTTGATTATCGAGAATTTTTCCAAACGCAGGGACACCTTCCCCTTTCGGCGAATCCCGGCGGTATCCACCAGCACGTAGGTCTGGTCTCCCCGGGTAAATACGGAGTCGATGGAATCCCGTGTAGTGCCGGCGACATCACTGACCACCAGCCGCGCCTCACCTAAAATGGCGTTAATTAGGGAAGATTTACCGGCATTGGGTTTTCCTACCACCCCAATGCGGATGGCATCGGACCGTTCTTCCTCAGCCGTCAGTTCAGCAAACCCGGCCGTCAGTTCATCCAAAAAATCAGGGACCCCGTATCCATGCTCAGCCGAAACCGGAAACAGATTATCGATGCCCAGGCTATAAAAATCGGACAAGGCTTTTTCCTGGCCCTCACCGTCGATCTTGTTGACCACATGGAACACAGGTTTGTCTGCGGTGCGCAAAATGTTGATCAGGTCGGCATCAAAGGGAGACATACCCCCCTTACCATCAAGGATGATGACAATGACATCGGCGTCGGCGATGGCCTGCTCAACCTGGTGGCGGATGTGCGCGGCAAATGCGTCGTCGTCCCCTTCGGCAAATCCGCCGGTATCCACCAGGGTAAAGGCTTTATCGTTCCAGCGGGCATCCCCGAAATGCCGGTCCCGGGTCACGCCGGGCAGGTTATCCACAATGGCATCCCGGGATCGGGTGATCCGGTTGAAAAGGGTAGATTTACCCACATTGGGTCTGCCAACAAGGGCAACGATGGGTTTCACGGCTATTATCCGATCAGTCGAACTGGGTTGTGTCCGTTGGTTGATCGATAAAGATCAGCCATGGAACAGCTACCGTAGGTGTATATCCCAGGAGCGAATCCTGTGTCAAACCTCCAATCAACGATATCATCGAGTATCCTTTAATTGACTGCCAATTGGGTTTTATCGCAGATCGTTTTGGTGTATGTTGAAAAATCTTATACGAAAACCGATCCACCGACCAAACACTTCACCTAAGCAATATCATGCGCTTCGAAAGGAGGCTCCCATGCCGGACCTGGCCTATGTGAATGGAGAAATCATGCCCATCGAAAGAGCGGTCGTGCCCATCGAAGATCGGGGTTACCAGTTCGGTGACGGGGTCTATGAGTTTGTCGCCAGCTATGAAGGACGCCCGTTCATGCTGGAGGAACATCTGGACCGGTTGGAGCGATCCATGCGAGAACTGGCCTTCGATCCCATCTCACGCGCCGACATCAGAAAAGCCGTTCTGGATATGTTCACCCTTTCCGGCTACCCTCGGGCAGGCATATACATTCAGATTACAAGGGGCGTCGCCCCCCGAAACCATGCCATCACCCCGGGCATGACCTCCCAGATCGTCATGACCATCCGGCCGGTCAAGGAGGTGCCGGCGGAGAAACGAAAAAAAGGAGCGACGGCCATCACCGTTCAAGACACCCGATGGGGACGCTGTGATATTAAAACCATTCAACTGCTGTCCAACAGCCTGGCCAAGCAGAAGTCGCTGGATGCGGGCTGCGACGATGCCATCTTCGTGTCGGACCAGGGAATCGTCCGCGAAGGAACCAGTTCGAACCTGTTCATCGTATCCGGAGGCAGGCTGACCACTCATCCGCTGACAGACAACATCCTTCCGGGTATTACCCGCAAGGTAGTTATGAGCCTCTGCACGGATGTGAACCTGGATGTGCAGGAATCGTTTTTTGGAACCGATGCGCTATTGGCTGCCGACGAGGTGTTTCTCACCGGAACCGTCACCGAGTTGCTTCCCATGGTGCGCATCGACAAAAAATCCATTGGCCACGGCGAGGTGGGACCGGTAACCCGTCGTCTTTACGATCTTTTGCGGAAAAAGGCGATGGCCGGCGGCGGCACGACCTAGCGGTCGCTCCTCATTCTAACGTGTTGAGGGCGGACTACGCCCGTTTCAGGTGTCCGTCCGCCCCCAGTTGTTCGAACAAGCCAATACTCTCCTTGATCAGCGGTACGGCCAGATGCTTTCTTTCTCTGGTCTGATAGAGCCGCCCCAAATCGAGAGACGCCTGGCCTTTGATGCCCAGAGCATTGGTCTGGCCGGCCATCCGTATGGCCGTTTTGAAATGGTGTTCCGCATGTTTTGCCGCCCGCGGCAGGTAGACCAGCAAAAACGGCAGGTTCCTTAACACCATCGCATAGCTTAAATCGCCCTCGCGCATGGCAATTTGGAAGAAGATGCACCCCAGCATGTAGTGAATGGTCTGGGCGTGGTAGAGCTTTCCGTTACCAAAGCGCGCCGGGCGTGCCTGTTGAGGGCTTTCACACCGGCTGCGACATTTCCCTTGGCCACGGCAACGACGCTGGACAACGCGTCTGCCGATGTTCCAATATATTCACAACCCGACGTCTTGCAGAAGGAAAGGATCTCAAGTAGATTTGTCTCTGCCTGGGTAACCTCGCCGAGGGAAAGGTGGGCATAAGCCTTTATAAAAAGGGCGTTGACGGCGCAGATGGTAGGCGCCGAGCTGTCCAAGGCGAGGATGCATTTTTCGATGGCGCCTTGGTAGTCCCCGGCCGCAAAGCATCCCATACCGTGGCATAGATATCCTTCCGAGATGCTGTTCAGATCTCCGGCCTTTTCTCCGTAAGCCAGCAGGCGATCTCCCAGATGCCGGCATTGGCGGCAATCACCTTTAAACCATTGTGCAATAGCCGTTCCGGTGAGCACGAACCGAACCAGGTCCTGATCAATCTCGAAGGACCACGAAGGATCCTCTGATTCGAAAAAGCGGGACGCCTCTTCGGCCTTGGCTGTAAAAGCAAGTGCTTCGTCAAGACGCCCCTGGGCGGTGCAGGTCCAGATCAGGCATACGCAAGCGTAGGCGACGACCTTGTGATTGTGAATCCGCTCGCCGTTGGCGAGTGCTTCCAGCAGACAGTTTCGCGAGGCACAGAGATTCTCGCGCCGTTGATAGGCCCAGCCCAGACTGGTCAGATACATCCCCTTGAGGTGGAGCGCAACATGGTTCTTCGCCGCTGATTCATGCCGTTTCAACAGGATAAGTGCATCCTTGTATCGCCCGCGCATGTCGAATACGAAAAACCACTCCAGGACCAGTTCCACGATGCCGTGAGACGAATCGGCGGCAATTCGATCACCGTCCAACAGCAGGCGGTAGGCCTTCTCATAGTAATTGTGGGATTCGATGACGGCAGATTTTTTCAGCCCCTTGCGGCCGGACTGTTTCAGATAGTCGACGGCTTTGTGAATGGAATGACCGTTGCTGAAATGGTACGCCAGGGTTTCGCAAAACGCATCGATGCGGTCGGGGCTCTGGCTTTCCAGAGCCCGGGCAATTTTCTCATGCAGGTTTCTGCGGTCTCTTTTCAACAGACTGTTGCACGCCACCTCCCTAACCATCGCGTGTTTGAATAGGAAGTGGTCTCTACCGGAGTCGTCGCTCCGCATGATCAATCCCAGCGACTCGAGGGTGGCCAGGCTGTGGTCGACCGACGCAGGGTCGGAAGCGATCCGCCTTAAGATAGCCGGGGAGAAACGCCTGCCGATGACCGATCCCTCCTGCACGATGCGCTTGGCGGCACCACCCAGCCGATCCAGCCTGGCGGCAATCAGGGCAGTGATACTGGAAGAGAAAGCCGTTTCGCCGATGGGACCGGAGAGCTCCCAGGTCTTTCCTCTTTTGGTCAAAGATCCTGTGTTGATCAGCGCGTTGACCACCTCTTCGAAAAAAAAGGATTTCCACCCAAATGGTCTGAGATGAACGTTAACAGCGTGGCAGGCACCTGATCCGACTGGAGAAGCGATCTGGCCATCTCTTCGCCCTTTTCGGGTGACAGGTCTTTAAGCTGAATACACTGGCGCTGGTAATAGGGGTTGGTGATCTGGTGTGGATGGAAGTTCAGCTGGGCGGGGCGGCAGCTGATCAGAAATAAAACGGGAAGATCCGCCTCGTTGAGCACCATCCGGAAGATGTCCACAGTGGATGGATCGGCCCAGTGCAGGTCTTCGATACAAAAAACGGTCAGCCCGATTTTTGACTGGTTACTGATCATTCTTGCCAGCGCCTGCCGTAGCCTTATTTTCCACGACTCCGGCGTAATTTGCGGAGCATGGTCATTGGACAGCGTAAACAAGCGCTCGATGGTTTAAAAAATCACTTTGTCTTCATTTCGATTGGGATGGAGTTCAGCGGCCAGCTTTTTCCTGACCACATCCTGTGAATCATCGTCGCGTAAGTCAACGGCACGACCCAACAAGTCGATGAGGGGAAAATAGGGAACTCCCTGGGTGTTGGAGTAAGCGTTTCCCTGAAACCATTTCACGTCGCCATGAGCCAACGCTTTTTAAAATTCTGAGATCAGCCGGCTTTTCCCCGTGCCTGCATCACCCGCTATGCACACAAAGGCCCTCCTTCCCTGGGCCACCGTTGACAGGTGAGTATGCAGGTGTTTCAAATGCGTGCCGCGCCCGATTAGCCGGGCGCGCAGGCCCAGAACGCGCCTGATCTTGTCGGGCTCTCTCAGGGTGCTGACGACACGATAGGCATCGATGGTTTCGGCCGTGCCCCGACCTTTCTTATGTTGGTATTTTTCGAGGAAGAAAAAACCTAGACGTGGATGGCATGGTGCACGTTCCAACGAGAATTTCTCCGGTAACCGCCAGGTTGGTCAATAACGATGCCCGGTTCACCGGGTCGCCGGTGATGCCCTGCCGTCCAGACCAAAGATCGGTTTTCCCGGTCACTACCAGGCCCGTCGCAATTCCCGAATGCATCGCCAGCGGTTTTTCCAACCGACCGTTGAACCGGCCGGTCATCCTGGACACGGATTCGTGAATATCCACAGCTGCCAGAATCGCCCTTACCGGATCGTCCTCATGGGTGCGTGGTATCCCGAAAACCGATAGCACTTAATCTCCGATGATCCGGTCAATATAACCTTCATATCGGATAATGATGCCGACAATCTCTTTGAATACCAGGTTCATCATCTCGCGAACATCCTCAGGATCCAGTCGTTCGCATAGGACAGAGTAACCGGTAAGGTCCGAAAAAAGCACCGTCACTAGTTTCCGTTCGCTGTTGCTCCCGTATCCATCTTGTCCGATAGTGGCCGGGCCTGAAATGGGTCGGGCCAAACTTGACGGATTCGTAAAAAGCTTTTTCAGGCCACGAATGGCCACCTATCCGAAAGGAACTTTGCTCTGGTGCTAAATTCTGTTATTTCATTTGCCGGACGCATTGGCAAATGAAGCCGTTCGGACTTTGGTGCCCGAGTGCC
>NZ_JASJGN010000193.1:0-3864 GCF_033791525.1 Desulfosarcina sp. | reverse complement strand
CTTTAATGCCGGCGGAAAGGGATTCGACCTGCTGCGAATCACCATTTTCTCCGAGCGATACCACTTCGATATAAAAATGATATCCCATCGCTGCGGTTACATTCCGACTGACAGTGACATTTGCCCGGGCGCCATCGATCGATGCGATCATTGCAGCAACCCGTCTGACTGTGACGCATCGGGGGGCACCACCATGCAGATCCGGTTTTTGCCTTCAAACCAGTTGGATCTGGCGTGTCGGCTGGAAGAGGCTTAAAAATAAGGAATTGATATAACAATGCAATCGTTCCAGAGTGTGAACTATGACTAAGGATTCAATCGAAAAAGACAACCGTATGGTCCCGTCCACCGGCGGGGGGTTCTTTCGCGACATCAATGTGGAATTTCTGATCCACGAACTCAAGGACCCCATATCGGTCATCGAGACCGCCGTTCGCATGCTGCTGGAAAAACCTGATAAATTCGGTCCGCTGACGGATCGCCAGGAAAAGGCGCTGAACCGGGCCCTGCGAAATTCGAGAAAGGCGCGGAGCCTGCTTGCCGATCTATTGGAGGTGGGCCGGTCCGATGCCGGATGCTTTCAATGCAGCCGTTTCAATCCGGCTTTCATGGTCGACGAGGTGCTGTTGGAAGCGCTTGAGGCATGTAACACGAGTCCATGGGAGACGGATAAGGAGGCCGGACAGGGGAGGGACCGGGACGCAGTTTTGGAGAAACTCGGTATCCATCTGACCTGTTCCGATCTTGTCCGTGGTGCACAACTGTGCCAGGATGAGGCCAAATTCCGGCAGATCGTGGGCAATCTGATCAAAAATGCCCTGCAGCACCGGCACCAGCGATTGGAAATCGGCATGGACGTGCTGGAAGACCAGCTGGTTGTCGAGGTGGTCGACGACGGGCCGGGGGTGGAAAAGGAGAATCGGGAACTGATCTTCGAGCGATACACCCGACTCAAGGCATGTGCGCTTTTATCACGGACCGGCCACGGTTTGGGCCTGGCCGGCGCACGGATCCTGGCCCGTCACCTGGGAGGGGACATCACCGTGAAAGACAATCGCGGTTCTGGCGCGGTCTTTCGCCTGACGCTGCCCTTGACGCTCACGGAAAAGAGCTGATTTTTTTATTTGCAATCACACTTATGAAGTTCAACCGGATCAACCGCTTGGAAAGGAAAAGGACCCATGGCAGACCCTAAAGCCCATCTGAATGGCAAACGCATTCTGGCGGTGGACGATGAAGCTGACATTTTAGAGACCATCGAGGACATTCTGGACATGGCCGACGTGGAGGTTGCCCGGGACTACGCGAGCGCATCGGAGAAGATTCGAACGGGTCGGTACGACCTGGCCATTTTAGATATCATGGGTGTCAACGGACTGGCCCTGCTGGACGAGGCGGTGGCCAAGGGAATTCCCACGGTGATGCTCACTGCCCACGCCGTCAACCCGGATACGCTCATGTCGTCCATCCGCAAGGGGGCAATCTCCTATCTGCCCAAGGAAACCCTCGCCGAACTGGATGACCTTCTCGAGGAACTGCTGGCCGCGCAGGCCGCGGGCAAACCCCCCTGGAAGCTGCTTTTCGACCGGCTGGGCGGCTACTTCGACGAGCGTTTCGGACCCGACTGGAAGGCCAAAGACAAAAACTTCTGGTCCGATTTCTCCCGCACCTGGGAAGTGGGCAGGGGGATTCAGGAGCGCCTGAAGCACGACAAGCGGATTATAGATAAAGGGATATGAGAAGCCTGAGGGCAGTGGACAAAGGTCTGAGAAAGGAAGTCTGAGGACTGTGGACAGAAGACAGAAGACGGACTTGAGTTGACGTCTATAACAAAATAGGTGGTCAGATGCTTCTTGATTCCCGCCAAACAATCTCAAGAGGAGGCGACGCATGACCACCCAATACTTCTGCTACCGTTGAATTATACCCAGCCAAGTCGAACCGGCGTTTTGACGATGATCGGATCATCCTCAACTATCGATATTGTAATGTTAACTAAAGCCTATCTCAAAAATAGGGTTTTGGTTCAATGTCAAGGCGGGGCCGCGTTTCAACCCGCAGGCGCCCTGAAAGAAGTGCCCTTGGGGTGCATACTGAAGTATGTCGAGGACTTGAAACGCGGAACCAACGCAGAGATTGGGATAAAAAGCATTTTTGAGATGGCTTTTACTTGACTTGACGAATCATCACCCCGGCAATCTCCTTTACCAATTTCGCGGCCACGGCCGCCGTCATGCCGTTCACATCCCGATCCGGATTGTATTCTACAATATCCGCCCCCACGATGGGGCACTGTATGGATTGAATCAGCCGGAGGACTTTGCGCGTGGACATGCCGCCGGGTTCATGGTGGGATACACCCGGTGCATAGGCGGGGTCCAGGACATCCATGTCCACAGAGAGGTAGAGCGGCCCTTCCAGCACGATTGGGTTTTTGGATCGGTAATCTTTCATCTCGATGCAGGTGACGCCGAATTTGTCCACCTGCCGGCGCTGCTCGTCGTTCATGCCGCGGATGCCCACTTGGACGAGCCGCTTGACGCGTCCGGTCTCCATGATGCGCGCGAACGGACAGGCGTGGGAAAAGCGGCTGCCATCGTAGCTGTCGTATAGATCCGGGTGGGCATCCAGGTGTAGGATGGTCAGATTGTCATGCGTATTGGTAAGCGCCTTGACCACCGGAAAGGTGACGGCGTGGTCTCCGCCCAGTGCCAGGACCCGGGCTTTTTGTTCAGCCAGCCGCCCGACAGCAGTTTCGATGGCGGTCATGGCATCCTCACCACGGGGCAGCGCCAGGTCTCCCAGGTCACAAAACAGCGAGTGCGATTCCAGATTGACCCCGTTTTCGGCAAACAGGTTAGACGAACCGTTGTGCAGTGTCTGCCGGATGGCCGATGGGGCCTTGGCCGGCCCGCGCATAAAACTGGAGTACTCGTCAAAGGGGATGCCGATCAGTGCCACGGTATCAGGATTCAGTTCCGTGTTGAAGATGTTGTCCGGGTTGTCGATCATCAGATAGTTTCCTTTTTTTCTCACCTGCGGTCCGGATTGGACCAGCAGAGACCGTTATATGCACACGCGTCCCCCCGGACGAGAAGTAAGGGGATGTGTATTTTACATGATGTGTCTATTCACAAAAGGTATATTTTGGTTCAGGCCAAGGCCGCAGTGAATTTGAAACCGCAGGTGTAGCAGTGCTACGTTGAGGAATTCAGCTGAACGAGAACGCCGGCCTGGGCCGAAAGATGCCTTTTGTGGGTAGATACAGTTTCAATCCCGGGCCGGCACATCCATTACCCTGGCCTCATGCCCGGTGGCGTCGAGGAACTTGCGGACATTGTCCAGGGAAATGACCAGGGTGGCAGTGTTGACCAGCGGGTGGCACTGGAGGGCGTCAGCCTCCCAGATGGCTTTGTCCACGATGACACGGACCTGTTGGGTGTCGTCGTTCATCACACCCAGGATGGTCACCGCTCCGGGCTCGAGTGCCAAATGCGTTTGCAGGCGGTCCGCCGAAGCAAACCGGAGCTTTTTGACCGCCAGGGCCTCGCCGAATGACTTCAGGTCCACCGACTTCTCATCGGGGACGGTCACGAGAAAGTGCTGTTTGCCCTTGTTGTCGCAGATGAACAGGTTCTTGGTCTTTAGGCCGGGGAGTGCCGGAACCAGACGATTCACATCGTCGCAGGTGAAGACCGGAGGGTGGTCGTGCCGTTCATAGTCGATGCCGTGGGTGTCGAGATAATCGTAGATCTCCATGGTTTCCTTTCCTTATTGATGATCGTTTTGTCGAAATCGAAAATGGCCACTGATCGGCTGTGGGAGGGGTTGCCGCTCACCGGTCAAGGGACTCCAGAAAACGTA
>NZ_JASJGN010000192.1:0-2912 GCF_033791525.1 Desulfosarcina sp. | reverse complement strand
CAGGCGGTGCGGTCACGGGCCCCATGACGATCGCCGAAAGTGTGAGCAGTGCGGAAAAGACGGTCTTTGATATGGTCCGGTACCTGACGGCATCATAAAAAGTCCGCTTTCTGCGTGATGTGAATCCCTTTTCTGGATTCCAGCGTTCTATTCAGGTGAGAACTAATCAACATGGACGAAAGCACGAATACCGACCTGCGGGAACAAGCCTCACCACCACCCGATGTGATGGTTTTCGGCAGCGGTGCCTGCGCACATAAAATTGCCGCCAATCTTTATGACCATGGCATCCATGCATGGCTGGCGGCAAGGGAGGACGCACCCCGTGCAGCCGGCCAAGGCGACAGACTGCATGGCTTAACCGGTATCGAACTGACCGCCTGCCACGGATTCGCCAAAAATTTTGACCTGAAGCTGAAGCAAAGGGATTCACTTATTCATCAACACGTGCCGGCCATTGTCCTTGCGGAAGACCATGCTCGCTCCCCCAACTATGCGCCGTATGGGCTGGAACCCAATCCCCGGGTGCTGTCCATCTCTTCATTGGAAGAGAAATTGCGCCAGGCGTCAACGCAAGACCTGTTTGATAACGATGCGCGAATCGTATTTCTCTGTGGCTGGGAAAATGACACCCATCCGGCAATCGCCCGTCGGATGCTGGCCTGCTGCCTCCACCTGCAACGCCAATCCCGGGCAACCACTATCTTTATGACCGGCAACCTCAAGGTAGCCGCCGACGGAGCTGAAGCACTGGTTCAGGAGGCCAAACGCGCCGGCGCCGTCTTTCTGAAATTCACTCGTGATTATCCGACCATTCAAACACTGGCAGAGGACCATTTTGAAATTGACTATCTGGATGAACTGACCCGCACGCCCTTTCAACTCAGGGCCGACTGGATAGTTGTGGATGAATCCATCGGGCCGGGCCGACACCTGGATGCGATGGCGCACAGGCTTGCGATCAGCCAGGATGACCTTGGATTTGCCCAGAGCGACAATGTCCATCGCATGAGCAACGCCACCAATCGTCGCGGCATTTTCGTGGCCGGTGGTTCCCGGGGGATTCTGTCCGAAGGCGAACAGTTGGCCGACGCGGATCAGGTCACCTTGAACGTGCTGGCCTTCCTGCAGGATCTGGATGTTGAGCCCCTGCCAGGGGTTGAGATCGTTCGCGGCCGGTGCGTCCGATGCCTGACCTGTCATCGGCTGTGCCCCCACAAGGCCATTGACATCGGACAGCGCATCTCTGTGGTGACCGAGGCATGCCAGAGTTGCGGCATATGCGTGGCAGGCTGCCCGGCGCGGGCGATTGAAATGGAGGGGGTACAAATCGGCGCGGACGTCTATCGGCGGATACGAAAACCCGTAGTAGCGGAAGATGCTCCGGCGGGCCCGCCGCAGGTGATGGTGTTCGGCTGCACCCGCTCAGCCGGCCAGGCCCTTGCGTTGTCCCGCCAGGCGGGCCATATCCTGCCCATGGGCGTTCAGTTTATAGAGGTGCCCTGCGGCGGTACCATTTCCAGCCACCACCTGCTGGCGGCATTTGACGCCGATGCAGACGGCGTGATGCTGTGTACCTGCCATACCGACAACTGCCGGTCGGAAATCGGCAATCAGGTGGCCCGCAAGAGAGCCGAGTCGGTCCGGAATTTATTGAAAGAGGCCGGTGTGGACGGCAGCCGGCTGAACATCACCTCGGTGGCGGCCAACATGGGCAATGAATTCACCTTCATGATCAACGCGTTTGCTGATCGGATCAAGGCACTCAACGCCTCCTGATTGCCCTCCGGCGCCCGATCCGGTAACCGCATGGGTGCCGGAATTTTTTTAACCGATCGCCGAACCATCTATCGAAGGAAAACCGCAATGGCCAAAGATCGACCAAACCGCCTGGAAGCATTGAATTCATCTTGTTCCAAAGACTGGTCCTATGAGCAGGATGTCTGCCTGGCATGTGCCATGTGCGCCAGTGCCTGTCCGGTGTCCGGGGTCGATGATTTTGACCCCCGCAAAATGGTGCGCATGGTCTCTTTGGGCATGGCGGACCGGGTGGCCCAATCCCGCTGTCCCTGGATCTGCACCATGTGCGGCAAGTGCGAACAGATTTGCCCCATGGGCATCGACATCGCCGATATCACCCGGCGCGTCCGATCGTTGCGGGAAGGCCGGCAGGTGCCGGGGATTTTATACAAAGGCCTTACCGCCGCCCTTGAAACCGGCAACAATCTCTCCCTGCCCAAAGAAGACTTTATCTTCATCCTGGAAGATGTGGCCGAGGAAGTTGCCGAAGAACCGGGCTTCGAAGGATTCAGCGTGCCCATCGACAAAACCGGCGCACGACTGCTCACCACGGTCCACAACAAACTGGTCAACACCCACACCGAGGACCTCAAGCCGTGGTGGAAAATCTTTCATGCCGCCAGAGAAGACTGGACTGTGGCGTCGGACAACTGGGAGGGGACCAGCTGGGGCTATTTCACCGGCGACGATGAAGCCATAAAAATCATGGCCGGACGCATCGTGGAGAACATGCGCCGATTGGAGGTCGATACACTGCTGTGGCCCGAATGAGGGCACGCCTATCTGGCGACCAGGTATGGTCTGCAAAAATGGTTTCCCGAAGCCCTTGAGGAATTTAAAACGGTTACCGTGTTTGACCTGCTCATCGAGTATATTAAAAGCGGGCGCATTCGATTGGACCGCCGGCGCTTCGATGTGAGGGCCACCTATCACGACCCTTGCAATTATGGAAGACGGGCTAAAAAACGGTTTGGTCACGGTTATTTTAAGGAGCCCCGATGGATCATGGACCAATGCCTTGAAAATTGGGTTGATCTGCATCCCAACCGGCTTCACCAGATCTGTTGCGGCGGCGGCGGCGGTGCGCTGACCACGGGATACAACGACGAACG
>NZ_JASJGN010000191.1:0-9560 GCF_033791525.1 Desulfosarcina sp. | reverse complement strand
TGATATACGGTGGAACGGGTCATGTCGATTGATGATTGATGGGAAAGGTGAAGATGAACACTATTTTTGTTAGTATAGGGATGATGCCTTGTCAAGCAACGCACGACGTGAATTGCAAGTAGTTGTTGAACCTGATTCAATGTGCCCACCTACCTCGGCGACACCATTACCTGCACCGGAGAGATCATACGAAAAATTGGAAGCCCGCAAATGGGTGCGACTGTCCCTGACCTGGACAAATCAGGACGATAAACAGGTGGCCGAGGGCAAGACCCTGGTCATGCCTCCTCAATCGATTTGATTGAGGCATAAACGATTGGGGATTGAGGATTTCCTGGTTGGACATTCCCGGTCCCCGGCCTTCCGACCTCAGACCGCGGGTCGCTTATATGCCTCCCGCATTTCGCGTTTGAGCATCTTGCCGGCGATGTTTCGTGGGAACGATTCCATGATGACCACGTCCCGGATGCGCTGAAATTTGGCATCCACCCGGCTGTTGGTCCAGTCGATCAACTCTTCCGGCAGCAGCGCGGCCTCGCGGTGGAGCACCACCGCGGCAATGGGTACCTCGCCCCACTTTTCATCGGGCACGCCGATCACCGCCACCTCGCTGACATCCGGGTGGCGGATCACCACCTCCTCGATATCCTTGGGATAGACGTTCACGCCGCCGGAAATGATCATGTCTTTGATACGATCGACCAGGAACAGGAATCCCTCTTCGTCCACATATCCCAAATCCCCCGTGTGCAGCCATCCGTCGATAATGGCTTTTTCGGTCAGGTCGGGCCGCTTGTAATAACCGGGCATCATCATCGGGCTCTTGCCGCAGATTTCACCGATCTCTCCGGGTGCGCATTCCTGCCCCTCCGCATCCAGGATGCGCATTTCCATGAA
Organism: Desulfosarcina sp.; assembly: GCF_033791525.1. Classification (GTDB taxonomy): domain Bacteria; phylum Desulfobacterota; class Desulfobacteria; order Desulfobacterales; family Desulfosarcinaceae; genus Desulfosarcina. The sequence continues at coordinate 8,663 of NZ_JASJGN010000191.1, read as the reverse complement.
TGGTGCGGGGATTCCCACGGAACCCACCTTGCGAACGGCGTCATGCTTGTCCAGTACGGTCATGAATCCCTCGGTCAGTCCGTACAATTCGTAGAAACGCCCGGGCAGCGACTCGTTGAGGCGGTGCTTGTACTCCAAAAGCAGCGGGGCCCCCACATTGTGGATCATCTCCAGGGAGGCCAGTTTCGCCGGTTCAAAGGCCGGGCTGTTGAGGATAGCTATGATCTGGGCCGGAACCATGACCACATGGGTTACCTTCTCCTTTTCGATGTCGGCGATGACGGCCTCGGCATTGAAGCTCTCATGGAGAATGTAAGTGGCGCCCAGAAACATCCAGGGCATCAGGTCCAGCATGGCGCCGTTGAAGACGATGGCACCGGCGTGCAGGGCCACACTTTCGGGTGTCATGCGCCAGGAGGCGGCGAAGATGGTGCAGTACATGGCCCGGACATAGTGGGTGTGCACGATTCCCTTGGGTGCGCCGGTGGTTCCGCTGGAGTACATGATATTATACATGTCGTGGTCGTCGATGGGCACGTCCGGCGGGTTTTTCTCGTTTGCAGAATCCACGAATTCGTCATAGCTGCGGAATCCTGTACGCTGGCCGTCTAAATTCACCAGCACGTAGCGATCATCGCCGATGGCCGGTAAATCATTGCGGATATGGTCCAACGCACCGGCAAAGGCGGCATCGGCGATTACCAGCGCGGTGTCGGAGTTTTTCAGCAGGGTGGACAGCCCTCCCTCGTTGAGCATGGTGCTGCTGGGCACAATCACCAGGCCCGTCTTGGCCGCCGCCCAATAGGCCGCCATGAGCTGGGTGCAGTTGGGCAGAACGGTGGCGAATTTATTTCCCTTGACGAGCCCGCAGGCCAGCAGCGCGTTGGCCAGTTTGTTCACGTAAGCGTTAAACGCCTCGTAGGTAAACCGTTCTCCGCCGCAAACAAAAGAGAGGTGGTCAGGACGATAACGCGCATGGTGAGGTAAAAGGCTGCCGATGTTCATCGATATCTCCTTTTGGTTGGCAGAAGTTAAGAAGAGAAAAGGATCCGACCTGTTTTTGGCCTATTCCTCAGTAAAAATCAACAGCAGAGAAATCCACTCGTAAGCATGCGCATTGGATGATGCATGCTACCGACCCTTGATCAGCTCAAATGGTTTGCCCTCATCATTGCCGACCCACTTCACTACGCCGGTCGCCGTATCGATCACGAAGAGATCAGGGAAGTTGCCCCTGACCACTGCGGTCATTCGATATCTGCCGATCTGGGATGCGCCATCGATAGAGGTGGCCCCGGTCAAAAACAGGAGCGTGAGGACAATCGAGATGCCAAGCAGGATCAAAATAAGTTTTTGGTTGGCGTCTTTAACTTTCATGTTATCCCCTTTGTCGGTTATGGGTTTTTGGCGAAGAGCGCTACTGAAACCCAAACTGAGCGATTGTCGAGGTTGCCGCAGATTCAAGGCAGATGTCGTTGCGCTATAGTGGACTATGCGCGGCGATATCTAACGCCGAAGATGGGGTGAGATCGGCAAACCCAATGGGTTTCACTTTTTGAATACAACAATCGATGGTACCCAACCGTGATCGTTACCAATCGACCTTCTTCGAGAAAGGTGAATCGCTCAGTTTGGGTGAAAGAAACCGTCCACCGGTGAATCTTGAACGGCCATGACCGGTTATAACTGCCGCAGCACCTGCGCCACCACCCGATCCGGCGTCACACCAGACGTGGAGACGGTGATGTCTGCGAAGCGCTTGTACAGCGGGCACCGTTCGTCATAGAGCATGTCGATGGTCTGACCGGGCATTCTGAGCACCCCCCGCTCATCCAGATTGCCCAAACGATCCTTCAGCGGCACCAGATCGATCTGCAAGTAGACTGCCGGCCCCAAGGACCTGAGGTGGGCCATGGCTTTCCGGCTATATACCGCACTGCCACCGGTGGCCACGATCCCGCAGTCCGGCGGCACGGTGAGCAGATAGCGTTCCTCGATTCTGCGGAACCCGTCTAACCCGTGGTCGGCAATGGTTTCCTGCAGGTAGCAGCCCTCTCCCGTCTGCATCAGGATGTCCGTATCCAAAAACGATACCCCCAGGCGTTTGGCCAGAAGGACCCCGATGGTGCTTTTGCCTGCCCCAGGCATGCCAATGAGTATCAGGTTTTGCTTTTTTACCATACATCGCTCATTTTAAAGGGAATATCGATTTGCCACTGATGAAACTTCTCAGCTGCCGTCCGCAGAGCAATTTCGATGACCTCATCGCAACACTTTGTAATTGCCTTCATACCAATTTTTCAGGTCACTGGTATACCATCGGGAAAAGCGTCTATCCGATGGACCACCGGCCAGGTTGGTGTGGATCTCATCGGTGGCCAGGTCGGTAATGAAGCGGTAAGTGGGGCTGAACGTAGTTAGTCGCCCGACATTTTTAAAAATTTGTCCCTGGGAGATGGTGGCCCTGCATCCGGGAAGCGTAAGCGGGCCGTAATCGAACCCCAGAAATTTTGGCAGCCGGCCGCCGAACAGCAGGTGGGCCAGGGAGATCGATCGGGTTCTTCCATATGAATCCGGTTCGACACCCAAGCCTGCGTCGATACCCTGCTTTAAAAGCTTTTCTCTCGTTTCTACGTCGAACCAGGCCGATGACTGCTTTTCCAGAATTCGGTCGAAGTTGGCGTAATAGTCGTTGAACAAGCTGGTTTCCGAGAAGATATGATCCACCACATCACGTCCGAACCCGTGGTCGCCAAACACCACGTCGATAACGGCCCGGTAAACGGACTCGAAGAGCATGGCCCCTGTTGATTCGGCGTCATACCGCAGATCCCACGCTTTCAGGATGCGGCCGTTTTTCGTATCCGGCAGCAGTGGGCCGATGACTTCCATCAGCCGTTCCGCCTGCAGGGAGTAAAGGTCGTAGTGCATGTCCTTCATGTATGCTACATCCAGATCACTGCCGGTCTCCAGGAGCGCAACGATGCGGTCCGCCCGATATGGCCCCATACACAAGTTAATCGGATTCGAACGTCCCAGATAATTGAGATCCTGGTTGGCCGTGGCGATGATGCCTTCGGGGGGATTGAATACATTGGGCAAATCGTCGGGATCGTTGAACCCCTGCGGGTCAAGTTGATCATCCCATCCGGCGATGGGAAGCAATCCGCTGATTTTCTCGACCCGCTTGAAATGGCGACCGCTCATCTGATAGCCGATGTTACCCTGAGTGTCGGCAAACACCCAATTCATGGCCACGGCTTCCACCCGACGAAACAGGGTCATGGCTGTCGGCACATCTGCTGCGTCCATTATCTGGATCAGCGTGTCAAAAGCGCTTGCCCCGCAGCCACTGGCTCCTGACCACCCCAGCACCAGATAGTGGCCTTCCGTATGGGGGTCGCCTTCCAGCAGCCCGTTTTCATTTTCATGGATTTTTATCCGAAGGGAAGGCTTGCTTTTCACCTTGATCTCTTCCTCACGAAGCCTAAAGGGTTTCCAGCCGTCCTTTCGATAGTATTTCCCCTTTCGACATCGTTCGATGCGGTAATCCAGCATATCCATGTAGGCATAGGTGGCGCTCCATGCCAAACGGTTGTTTCGGCCGATGATCAGTCCGGGAACTCCGGGAATGCTGACCCCCATCATGGTATTGCCGGGCAGGCGGAGAACGACCTCTTGCCAGACATTGGGCAGGCGGTTGACCTCCAGGTGAGGGTCATTGCAAAGAATCGGAAAGCCGGAACGGGTGAGGCGGCCGGCCACGGCCCAGTTGTTGGAGGCATTGAACCGGGGGAGCCGGTTGAACCATTTCAACGCTGCCGGAACCAGGGGGGGAGAGAGTGTGATCTTGCCCATCAAATCGGTGTCGATGGGATCGGTGAGATAGGGGAACAACTCCTTTAGCTTTTCTTCTGGAACCCCGTTCTGGATCATTTCCACCAGAAATTTTTCCATATTGGCCTGGATGTCGGCCAGGCTTAAAAACCCGAATACCTTGCCCAGCCGCAGACAGTCCACCAGCGCATAAGGTTCCGGGTGGCTGTATCCCATCAGCTCGAATTCGAACACCGGCCCGTTGTCTTCCATCCAGTGGTTGAATCCACTCACGTAGGCATCCATGGCCATGCGAGTGCCGGGTTCAAGCCGGGCGAGCTGTTCCTGCGGATCAGGTAGAAAATTCATCCGCCGCATGTAGGTGTCGATCTCGATCAGGCCTTCATCAGCCTTGAGCAATTCGGCGGCACGGCCCTGGAGAAGAATGCGGGTGAGCAGGGTCTGGATCTGGCGGTCGTTGGCGTGGACCCACCCCAACCCCCTCATCAGATCCGATACTGTACTCGCGGTGATTTCCGGAATGCCGTGACTATTCCTCAGAATATGGATGTTTCCGTCGTTACCGTCCAGGTATACGGGCGCCTTTTTCAACTTCATCGCGTCGACTCCTGTTAAAAGAAACGGTAATACAGCCTGCCGGCAGAATCGTTCAGATCTGCCATACATCCACTCGTCGGACTCCGGCCGCCAAATCGCCTCGATCCATTGATGATGGGTATGGTTTTGGAGAGGAGATTGTTGCGGTGCGCAAGCTGGAAAAAACGCATCCGCTCCTTATTGCTGTGGGGTGGCGTCAATGCTTCAGTATCTGTCAAGCCGGTCCAAAGGCAAAGAGCGAGGTCGCTACGGCTGCTGCGTGAAACAGCCAGGCCGGCAGGATGCTGTGCGACCGTTCCCGGATCATCCCGGCAGCCAAGCCGAATATGGCGGCCACAGCGATATACTTTATCAGGATGCCGTTGGTCAGGAATGCCATTGGAGAGTCTGCCATCATTGTCATCTGGAAACCGATGGTGGCCGCATACAGCAGAGCCGATCCAATGGTGGGGCCGGAGAAGAACCACCGGCTTTCAGAGTCCTGGATGGTTGCCAGCTGGGCCATCATGCCGTGCACCAGGCTCCTGAACAACAGTTCCAGGGAAAGGGGAATCAGGACCAGGGCAATCGTCCAGGCGGCCACGGGGTCGGCGGCAAACATCATTTTGTCGGGCACCAGCATGTCACCGGTAAATCCGCAGAGAATGGCCATGGGCAGAAGTCGCCACCAGTCTTTTCCAGCCGGCAACATCAAACCAAACTGCCATGGCCGGCGCAGGGCAACGATGCCGAGCATGATGGTGGTAAAAAACAAGAGCGCGGTGTGGAATCCGACTACCGGACTCCGGAAAACCTCGCCGAGCGTTTCGCGGCCCAGCCACCGGGCCGACTCCCAGTTTTGGCCCATGGCAATGGCGGCAATTACGATCAGCATTGAGAATACGGCACTGGATAAAAACCGTTTCACGTGGCGAATGTCGCTGCGCTTTTCGATGACATCGCGGCAGGCCGAAACAATTTCTCCGGGTAACAGCCGTGTACCGAGGTTTCGGGGCGAGCCGCCAATATCTCCGGATCCCCCCCAGCGGCTGACGTTTATGCGACCCTTGACCGCCGGGTCCATGAAGTTCAAGCGCTGATACACATCCTCCAGGTTCACCGGCATGAACAGGTCCATCTGCCTGAGGGTATAGTCTTTTTCGCCCCTGCGCAGGGCCACCCATCCCAGTCGGTTGCCATAGAGTTTGATCAGGTGGGGCTCCAGCTCGTAGATGCCGAGATCTGAAGCCACTACCACGGCAATACGATTGTTGGTCAGCTCGATTCGGGCCAGTTCTTCGATACCCTTGAAATCATCAAGTTCCCCCAATTTGATCAGAAACTGATCCAACTTCCGCAGCACGCCGACGGTATAAGCAAGGAAATCGGTTTTGGACCACTCGCCGCCTTTCTTCAGTTCCAGTTCTTCCATGCGCAGGCGGTCGATGATCCGCATCAGCTTCTGGAGCAGATCAGCCGGTAAGCCGCTGAGTTCCCGCAGCTCCAGGCCTATCGCATCGATAATCCCTTCAAGCCTGACCAGCGCGAAAAGGGAACGCCGGTGGATGGCGTCCCGGTTGTTGATTCGCTGATGATTGAGAAGGATCCAGATGGCCAGGATGGTGTCAAGGTCCGGTTCGTTGGCGAAAATCTTCCATTCCCGGTCCCGCAGGTCAAAACCCTTCACGCACATGATCAGGGCCTGCTCGCAGGTGGCCAGGGTGAAGGTACGGACGCAGCCCTCATGATGGTCCAGGTTGTAGACTTTTTTTTCGTGATCCAGAAAGGGTTCCGCCTGGGCGACACCATCCAGATAAATGGTTCCTGGAGGGGCTTTGCGTGCAGCCGAGGCAGTAACGGTCAGGCCCGCCTTGATGGTGACCTGCAGGTTGGGCGCTTCAAAGCAGGTCAGCGTCCGGTCCGTTCCCACCTCTTTGATCGAATAACGATCAGGAAAAACGTGCCCGGCGGCATCCTGCTTGAGGGGAGCGTTTTCCAGCACAAAGGGCAATTGATCGGTATCTTCCATGTATGGAAATAATCCTGCGCTTAGATAAATCCAACTCATGCGAGTCAATAGAGTGCTTATCATCCATAACAATCAGCGCGGGGAGGGTCAACAGGTTAATGATTGGCCTCCACGGCGAACGCCTCCTCTAACACATATCTATATTGCTGGAATATTTAATTATATTAATAATTTCGTTGGGTTGGTTGATATCTATCGGGCTTAAGGACCCGAGCCGTCAAGGGGCCAAGGGTTTGTTTTCCAACGATCTTATCGAGATCTTTAAGCCTTCTACCTATCTCAGACCGTATCTTTTCCCGATATAGTCAGACCCAAACGGGCCTATCTATCGGCTTGTAAAACCCTTGAGAAGGCCCATTCTCGGGATGATGATATCAGGCGGCGGGGTTAAGGTGCAACGGGCGCCCGATCCTCAGGCAATTGTCTTGGGGCCCTTTGCGTGATTACCCGTCGAATGAGGTCGTTTCGATTAGGCTGTTGTGGCGGCATTCCTCTCAAAACTACTCTTTTTTATTTGATTTTGTTCATAATTACAGATAGACAAATACCAACATGCGTGAATTTGATCGGCGCTTGCCGAACCTTTTGGTGCCGGTGAGCGTTTGGATCCTGCCCGAATTGGCCGATACCCGAAAACCGGAAAATGTACCGGAGACCGATAGCATGACAACCCGCGCAAGATCATGAACCGCCTGACCCTTGCATGCCTCCTGGCACTTTTCATGTCAGACGTCGGCGGTGCCTGGGCTGGCACTATCTGCCCCAACATGGAAAGCCAGCTCGCAGCCCCGGCCAGTGAAGTGATGGAAATCATCTCCGAATGGTTTACCGCACAGGGGCATGCGGTCCGGCGCGATTTTCCACGTCCCGGAACTGTTCATCTGACGGCGTGGAGTACGGAGGATGAATGGGATATCACCATCAGGCCCCAATCCGCCCTGGCCTCGGTGGCCACGGTCATCCATCAAGGCGACATAAACGCCATACAAGCCTGCCGGCGCCTGCAGGAATATCTTGATGGATATCTGCTTGGAACGTCGCCGAGCGCGCCACCACGGGCACACCGTCGCCGACAAACGGTTCCCACGGTCGTGCTGGACAGAATCGAAACGGTGGTCTGTATCCGGACCCGATCCAGAGGGCGGGATGTCCAGTTTTCAGGTTTTGTGGTCGATCCGGGAGGCCTGGTGCTGTGCACCGCCCACGACCTGACCCATAATCAGCAGGTTACGGTGACTTTTACCGACGCGGTGAGCATACCGGGGACCATCGCCCGCCTGGATCTTGACCGGGATCTGGCACTGGTTGAGTGTTCAGCAAGCGCCAGGGCGTTCGTATACCTTTCCTCCGGTCGAAACCTGCTGGGAATGGGTGAACGCGTATTTTCCATCGGATGCCCCAACAACCTGCCGGGAACCCTGTCGCCCGGCACCATCAACGGACCGCCCAGGCTGGTGAATGATCAACCCTTGTGGCAGGTTGAGATGACCATCAATCCCGGAAGCAGCGGCAGCCCTGTGTTTGATGCCCAGGGCCAGTTGGTGGCCATGATCAAAGGTCGCTTCCGGGGAACCTCGACAGTGGGATTTTTAACTCCGCTGGAAACCATCATTGAATTTTTACTCGATGAAAGCGGTTGATACATGAGGAGTGCCTTGTGATTAATATGATCGCAATAGCATTGTTGCGCTTATCAAGGAGGGAATGGAAGAACTGATGTTGAAACCCATTTAACGGTTACGGTGGGCACATCCCCAGCTGACCATTCACACCCACAACGGCTGCCGATGCATGGACCAGATAGATGTGCAGCGCGTTCAGCCCATAAGCCAGCGTCCCGCATAAAAACTGCCGCCGGCCACAAGGGTGCATAAAAGAGTCCCCCAAAGGATGTCTACAACCACCATGGCCAGGGGCCACCCCCGGATGGTGGCCATGTTGGTCAGGTCGTAGGTGGCGTAGGTGAAAAAGCCGAACAGGGCACCCCACAGGGCGGCCCGCCCAATGGATCCTTGGGCCAGGGCCGGTAATACCGCAACCACCAGAATACCGACGATATAGATCAGGTAAAACGCGATGGCCGCAGTCCAGTTGACCTGGTCGCTGAGAATAAAACCGATTTGTTTCTTGTAGAAACCGCGACCCAGGTATCCCAGCCAGATGATGTCGATAAGAAAAAAGACGGGGATGGTGAGCAGATAAAGTTTGATATAAAACAGTG
>NZ_JASJGN010000190.1:0-17556 GCF_033791525.1 Desulfosarcina sp. | reverse complement strand
AACTGGGGGGATTTCCCGGCCCTGGATCCCAACCGATTGAGCCCGGCGGACCAAAAGCGATTCCAGGCCGTGGACCTGGGCCCGGCCACCCTGGGATCGGCTCAGCTGGATTCTGTTGCCGTGCCGGAAATCCCGTCCGCTTATCTGGAAGCCCTGGAGCAGGGATGGAAAGACCATGTCCTGGACAACTAACCTGTTCTTAAGGCTCAGCCCACTGATCCTGCCTTACCTGGTCCTGTTCTGTGGCGGGGTGTTCCTGACCGTCTGCCAGTCCGTCGGCGTCCTCACCCCGCTGCACCATGAAGGCGGTGCACTGGACGCTTACGCCAGGCTCCTGGTCGACCGGTCCTTTTATGCCTCGTTTCTTTTTTCTCTGGGGGTGGCAGCGGCGTCAGCCTTTTTTGCCGTGGCGGCCGGCACCACTCTGGCCTACCGGACCTGGCAATTGCCCGGGAGGCTGGCCACTGCCGCCCTGGTCTACAAGATCCCCCTGATCCTGCCCCACATTGCCGTGGCCTTTGTCGTTCTGGTTTTCTGGAGCCAGTCGGGCATCCTGTCCTCCGTGGCCTATTCCTTGGGCCTTATCCAGTCCATGAACGAGTTTCCCAACGTCCTTTTTTCCGGCTGGGGAATCGGGATGGTCCTGGCCTACACACTCAAAGGCACCCCTTTTGCCATGATCCTGACCATGGCACTGCTGGTCCGTTTCGATATCCGCCAGATCCAGACCGCATCCATGCTCGGGGCTTCCGGCCTGCGGATTTTTTTCAGCATTGTACTGCCCCGTCTGGCTCCGGCCATGCACACCGGGTTTATCATCCTGTTTCTCTACAGCTTCGGCGCCTTCGACATCCCCTTCATTTTAAGCGAGAGCCGGCCCGGAATGCTGAGCATCCATGTCTACAACCTTTACTTCAAGCATGACCTGGCCCGGAGGCCCGAAGCCATGGCCATTCTGACCATCATGTTCGGCTTTGCCGTCCTTTTCATCATTGTCTACTCAAGGGTTGTCCGCCGCCTGGAAAGCGGGGTCAGAAAACTATGAAGCCCATCATCACCCTGCTGGTCTTGGTCATCCTGTTTGTCCTGCCGGTAATCGTGCTTCTCCTGACTGGTCTGGCCCCGGGCTGGCGATTCCCGGATGTCTGGCCGGACACTTTCTCTTTAACCGGCATCGCCTACCTGATCCGGAACCACGAGCAGATCCTCACCTCCCTGGGCTCCTCATTTGTTTTTTCCCTGCTTACGGTCCTGACGACCCTGTGCATGTGCCTGTTTCCCGCCGCCGCCTTCGCCAGGATTGAATTTAAGGGGAAATCGTTGCTGGAAGGGCTGCTTCTCACCCCGGCCCTGGTACCGCCAATGACATTTGCCATGGGCCTGCACTTCCTGTTCATCAAGTTTTCCCTGACGGAATCCATGGTCGGGGTGGTCATCGTGCTGGCTGTGTTCAGCTACCCATATATGTTCCGGGCGCTGGTGGCCGGATTCCAGACCATGGGGGAGGATTATCGGATATGCGCCCGAAACCTGGGTGCCGGAAGCCTCACGATCGTGTTGCGGGTGGAACTGCCCCTGCTCATGCCGGCGGTGATTGCCGGAGGCAGCGTGGTCTTTTTGGTGGCGTTCTCAGAGTATTTCCTGGTGTTCCTCATCGGCGGTGGCAGCGTGGTATCCTTTACCGGCACCCTGTTTCCGTTGCTCTCCTCATCCAACCGCTCCCTGGCCGCCATCCTGACCCTGATCTTTTTATTCCTGCCCATTGTCCTGTTTTTGATCATGGACACCGCTCTGGTCAGGCTCTACCGGAAAAGGGGGATGATTTGACCCGTGCAATTGCATCTGAGAAGGCAATCTGCTTTCAAATCAAAAATTTTTTATTCTCTACAGGAGGTATCGCCAAGACCATCACCTGCCGTCGCCGACCGCCCTCCTGTACGTTCACTGCGACCGGTTCGAACTCCGGCGCCTTGCTATAGCCGGCGCAGATACCGGCGGCCAGCATCACCATCGATTCACTGCCGCCGCCGGAAATCACTACCAGCGGACCGGGAAAATCGTCCATCTTCAACACCATGTCCGTTTGCGGATCGATACAGTGGTTGATCTGCTCGTTGTCTTGGTGAGTGCGGCCCACCACAATTTTGATCTTTGAATCCAGGCGCATGTGGCGGCCAAATTTGAGCAGGTTGAGGTCTTTTTCCGGATAGGATGTCTGGTGGTCGAACAGATCCTTGAGCCGTCGGCTGAAAAGCTTGTCCGTCAGCAGGCACCCGCCGGCCGGCGCCGGAAAATCGGTCACCCCGAATTTTTTGGCCAGCTGCAACTGCGGTTTCCGGGACCGGCCGGAAATATCCAGCAACTGTTCCCTGTCCACCAACCCATCTTTTTCCGGAAGGGTCTCGGGTAGATTTTTTGCGGAAAGGGGCCTGAGGATGGACCCTTCATATCCGGAGTGCTTTTCCACATAACGCAGGGAGGTGCGCGTCTGACTCATGGGTCGCTGCCCCAACACCTCGCCGGAAAAGAGAAAATCGAAGCCCTGTTCGGTCATGATCTCACCGGCCAGGCGGAACATCAGGCTGTGGCAGTCCATGCACGGGTTCATGTTCTTGCCATATTTGACAGACGGCGACCGCATCATCTCCATGTATACCGGAGTAATTTTGCGCACCATTAGCGGAATACCGGTGTGCTGCGAAGCTTTTTTGGCCTTTGCCGATGAAAAAAAGGGGGTCTCAAAGGTGACCCAGTGCACATCGATTCCCTGTTCCCGCAACACCAGCGCACTTAAGATGCTGTCCAGCCCACCGGAACAAAGCCCCAGGGCACGTATGGTCTTTTTTTCAGCTGCCATGATTTCCTTTCTATACCCGACCATACAACGATTCCATGTTGTATGGGTAAGGGTAAAGACACACCTCGGCCCTGTCAAGCGACGGCACCGTCGAGGTCATGGGAAGGGATCGAAAATATCCGGCTCCCTTCAACCGGTGATTATCGATTCCACGCAGCAAGGCCTGAAAAACCTAATCCGGGGTATTGGATTGCGGTTTAGGCCTTGACGAAATACATAATAGCTATGATATAGCTTCAATAACCCGGATTCTGGAATTGGGCATTTTGGAATTAAGGGATTGAGATACCGCTTGCTGCCGGCACTATCCCTTGATGATCGACAATTCCAGCATTCCCAATTTTGATGCCCTCGAAAAAAGTCGCAATTCTGACGGATTCGTAAAAATGCCGAGATCAAGGCTTGCGAATCCCGAGGAATGAAAAGTACTTACGGTACGCCACAGTGACGAAGGATGAAGCGTAACGCAGATATCGGCTTTTTTACGAATCCGTCAATTTTATTTCTGGAGCCACACATGAGACATGACATCAGCCTGACAGTCAATGGCGACACCTACAACCTGACCGTGGAAGCCTGGCGGACCCTCAACGAGGTGCTGCGCGAGGACCTGAACCTGACGGGGACCAAATTGGGCTGCGGATCGGGAGACTGCGGCGCCTGCACTGTAATTGTGGATGGCAAAAGCGTCAGTTCCTGCCTCACCCTGGCAGTAGAAATGGATGGCAGACAGATCCTCACCGTGGAAGGGCTGGCCCCCTCCGGCGAGACAATGCACCCCATTCAGGAGGCCTTCATCGAAAAAGGGGCCATCCAGTGCGGATTCTGCACCCCCGGCATGGAGCTCTCCGCCCTGAACCTTCTCAAGACCAACCCGCGCCCCAGCGACACCCAGATCCGATCGGCCATCTCCGGCAACCTTTGCCGATGTACGGGTTACAATAAAATCGTGGATGCCATCTCCGAGGCCGGTCGACGCATGAAACCCCAATCCAAAACCAGGAGGTAACGGCCATGCCAGTAGCCCAGTTTGACTATATCGCCCCAACGACCGTGCATGAGGCTGTGGCCGCGCTCGTCAAGGGTGGCAGGGATACCCGGGTCATGGCCGGCGGCACAGACCTGATAGTCAAAATTCGCCATCGGATGCTTTTTCCCAAATGCATCGTGAACCTCAAGCGGATCGCGGGTCTGGATGCCATCACCGTTGATAAAAAAAACGGCCTGGCCATCGGCGCCACCACCTTGTTGGCGGACGTAGCCAACCATAAAGGCATCTGCCGGCACTATCCCACTGTGGCCGAAGCGGCCGGTGCCACCGCCAACGTGCAGGTTCGCAACATGGGCACCGTTGTGGGCAACCTGTGCAACGCCTCACCGTCGGCCGACAATGCCCCCACCCTGATGGCCATGGCGGCGACGATGGACATCGCCGGCCCCACGGGCAGCCGGAGCGTGCTCCTGGACCAATTCTTCCAGGGGCCGGGAATCTCCGCGCTGCAGGTCGGGGAAATCGTCACCGCCGTCCGCGTTCCTCCTCCTGTTGCCGGATCGGGCACGGCCTACCACAGCCTCTCCCAGCGGGGAAAACTGGACTGTTCCGCGGTGGGCGTGGGAACCATGGTCGTTTTGAATGGCGATCGCTGCACGGATGCAAGAATCATCGTCGGCGCCTGCGCGCCGGTGCCCATGCGCACCCAGGCGGCGGAAAAGATGCTGATCGGAAAGAAGATGACCGACACCCTGATCCGCCAGGCGGCCCAAAAGGCATCGGAAGAGACATCACCCATCACCGACGTACGGGCCAGCGCCCCCTATCGCTGGAAGATGGTCTCGGTACTGACCATCCGCGCCCTCACCGACGCCCGGAAAATGGCCTTGCGTAAGCAGTAAAGCCAAGATCGGTTGTATTTTCCGAGAGGCGACACTCACCACATCAAAAAAGGATTTCCCATGAACGCGCACAGCATCATCGGAAAAGACATTCCCCGAACCGACGGCCGGGCCAAAGCCACCGGCCAGGCCATTTATGCCGACGACATCAAACTGCCCGGGATGCTTTACGGCAAACTACTCAGAAGCCCGCTGCCCCACGCCCGCATCGTGAGTATCGACACCAGCCAGGCGGCAGCCATGCCCGGTGTTCGCTGTGTCATCACCGGGCAGGACATCCCCCGGGTCACCTACGGCAACTGGCGTCTCTTCCCCGGCACACAGGACGAGTACGCATTGGCCATGGACAAGGTGCGCTTCATCGGCGACGAGGTGGCCGCCGTGGCCGCCGTGGACCGTGAAACCGCCGAAGCCGCCATCGAACAAATTATAGTGGAATACGAAGAACTTCCCGGCGTCTTCGATGTGGTCTCCTCACTGGCCAAGGGTGCGCCGGTGGTCCACGACACGTCGCCAACCAACATCAGCATCGACCGCAAGATCGCCTACGGCGATATCGAAGCGGGGTTTGCCGCATCGGACTATGTGCGTGAGGACACCTTTACCGTGCACGCAGTCAGCCACGCCTACATGGAGCCCTGCGCCTGCGTGGCCCAGAGCGACCTGGACGGCCGCATCACCTTGTGGACCTCCACCCAGACCCCCTACATCGTGCAGTGTCTGCTGGCATCCACCCTGAACATGCGCGAAAACGACATTCGCGTGATCAAACCTGCGGTGGGTGGAGGGTTTGGCGGCAAGATGGAGCTTCGTCCCTGGGAGTTCTGCTCGGCGTTCATGGCTCGCGAGACCGGTCGGCCGGTGAAGTTCACCTTAACCCGTGAAGAGGAGTTGGCTTTCGGGCGCCGGCGCCACCCCATGACCATCCGCTCCAAGGTGGGCTTTAAAAACGACGGCACGCTGGTGGCCAAGGACCTGCACATCTACCTGGACGGCGGGGCCTACAACGCCATGGGCCCCACGGCCACCTTCCTTTCGGGCAACTTCGGGGCCATGCTTTACCGCTACCCCAACTACCGCTACCTGGGCGAGCACGTCTACACCAACAAACCGCCAGCCAGTGCCATGCGCGGTTTCGGCGCCCCCCAAACATTGTTTGCCGCCGAAACCCAGATGAACATGGCCGCCGAGGAACTCGGTATCGACCCCATCCAGATTCGCCTGAAGAACGCCATGGTTTCCGGCGACGAACTGCCCGGCGTCGCCACCATCAGTTCCTGCGGATTCGTGGAATCCCTGAAGGAAGTGCGGCGCATCAGTGGCTGGTCCCGCAAGCGGAAAAACCTGAAAACGGGCCGGGGCGTGGGCATCGGCTGCTACAGCTTTATCTCCGGCGGCGTCTTCAACTGGTTCAACACCCAGTATCCCTTTTCGGCCGCCGAAGTGCGCGCCTTTGATGACGGCACCGTCCATCTGCTCACCATGGCCTCGGACATCGGCCAGGGGTCGGACACGGTCCTCAAACAAATTCTCGCCGAAACCCTGGGACTAAAGATGGAAGATATCCGACTCACCGCCGCCGACACGGCCATGACGCCCCAGGCTGATCTGGGCACCTGGGGCAGCCGGGTGACCCTCATGGCCGGCAATGCGGTAATAGACGCAGCCAAAAAAATCAAAGAGCGGCTGGCCGGGGCCGTTTCAGCCCGGTTCAACCTCAACGTGATCTTCGACATCGAGTTTGCCGACGGGCGCGTTTATGCAGCGGGCAAGCCGGACCGGGGCATGACGTTCGGTGAGGCGGTAGCCTTTGTCCAGAAGACCCAGCGGGGTGAACCGCTGCTGGCCAGAGGTTCCTATACCCCCCGGGGCAAGGGGCTGGTGAGCCCGGCCTTCAGCTTCGGTGCCCAGGTGGCCGAGGTTGCCGTGGACACCGACACCGGCCAGATCCAGGTGGAGAAGATGTGGACCGCCCACGACTGCGGCAAGGTGCTCAACCCCATGGCCGTGGAGGGTCAATTGGAGGGATCGGTGCAAATGGGGCTGGGTTACGCCCTCACCGAGCAGTTCGTCATGGACGGTGGAAAAACCTTGAATACAACCTTTCTCGATTATAAAATGCCCAACGCGGCGGACATGCCCCCGGGCGAGTCGGTATGCATCGACACCTTCGAACCCGAAGGCCCCATGGGCGCCAAGGAAGCCGGCGAGGGGTTGGCTTCCCCCACGGCTCCGGCCATTGCCGAGGCGGTGTTTCACGCCACCGGCTACCGGTGCAAAGACCTGCCCATCACACCTGAAAAGGTGCTCAAAGGGCTGGGGAAGCTATAAGTCAGAGGTCAGAAGACAGAGATCGGAGGACTGAAAACCGCATTCGGACACCTCAACGCCGACAGCACGACTCGGTTCTTTGACGTCGGTTCTCCGTTCTCTGACTTCCGACCTCGGACCTCAGTCCACAGACCTCTGTCATCCGCCCTCTGTCCTCTGTTCTCAGCGCCTTCCCAACTTAGGTGTCAGCTCCACCTGAAAGGTGTTTCCCAGCACCTCAGCGATGGCATGAACCGTGTTATGGAACCGCGCATAGGTCATCGCCAGGCCGATGATGCCCGCCAGGATCTGCAACGACTCCAGGTCCTGCTCGGACACTTTCCACGGTTCGTAATGATACAACCGAAGCACACCCACCACCTCACCAAGATGAACGATGGGCAGGGACAAGATGGCGGCGATGCCCTCCTTGCGCGCTTCTTCCGGATATTGCAGGCTCTTGTTCTTTTTGCTGATGTCCGAGATCACCACCGGGTTGCCCTGAAAAGTTTCCTTGATGCTCTTGGGCGTGCTCAACGGCCCCTTGGTCAGGTACTTGGCGGAGAGGCCGAAGCTGGCCAGAATCTCCAGTTCTTCGGTGACCGCATTGAGTACGAAAATGGCGCATCCCTTGATGTCGAGGCTGGCGGTTAGCAGTTGGGCCAGGTGGTTGGTCATCACGTCCAGGTCCCCGCTGTGTGCGATCGACCGTGTCACGGCCTTGAAGATGTCGATGTTGATCCTGTTTTCAGATGCCATGTCATCCTCCTTTCAGGTGGCAACGCAGATGGTGACGCCGCGCAGCGCAGTCACCACGCGGGCGTAAATGCTCCGGGTGAAAAAATGGGTCACTTTGCCCGCGCCCCGGCTCAGCACCAACACGTTGCAGCCGGCAACCTTGTCAACGATCTCTTCGGCCGCGCCTTTGACCCGCCTTTTGAAGACGTAGGTGACGGCGTCACGATCGAATCCGCCCTCCACCAGCATGTCCCCCACCACCTTCAAGGCCTCTTCCTTTTCCTTGAGCTCCGCTGCCAGATAGGTCATGCCGCTTCTCATCTTCAGATTCTCCGGACTGGCCGTCACATCGATGGTCGGCAGCGGGGTGTAGGCATGAAAGAGCGTGACGCGGGTCTCCCTTCGCCCGGCAAAGGCATCGATGGCAAACCGGATGGCCTTTCGATCGTTGGGGGAATAATTGTAGGGCAGTAGAATTTGAAACGTTGCCATGGCGCCCTCCTTTCCTGTTGAAAAGGGTTATGGGTCGGCCGCACACCGACAGCGATATCGGGCCCATGAAACGGACGCAGGCAAAAACTGAAGAGACAAAATCAATCGAGAACGAATATATGGCAGTTGCTGCAGATCCAACCGAGAACTGGAAACGTCCGCATCGACAGCGGCGGCCAGAACAAGCCAAACACGATGGCTTGTTAATCAATGCTAAATGGGTCCCGGGTTGCTGTCAAATAAAAACGGTTATAGACCGTATAGTTCCACCGGCTCGATTTTGCCCTTGAGGGTGGTTGTCGGCAGGCTGCGCAAAGGGAATTCCCGGGAAAAGCGCCGCTGGGTGTCAGCGCTGACGATGATGCTGGTGCCATGTTGTTTGTTGGCATCCTGGAGCCGGGACGCGACGTTGACCGTGTCACCGACCAGTGCATAGGATAGGCGGGACGGGCTGCCGATGTTGGCTGCAACCACTTTCCCCGAGTGGATCCCGATACCGTGTTGAAGCGGTGAATGCCCGCGATCGGCAAAGACCTGGTTCACCGCCGTCAGCCCATCGTTCATGTTCATTGCCGCGATCATGGCTTTGGTTGCATGATCCGCAAGGGGGATCGGTGCACCGAATACCGCTTCAATCTCGTCGCCGATAAATTGCAGGACCAGGCCGCCCTGGGCACGAATGGATGCCTCCATCTCCTCGAAATACCGGTTGATGATTCGCACCACCTGCTGGGGCGTTGTCCGTTCGACAAGGGGTGTGAAGTTGCGCAGGTCCGCGAACAGCACCGTTACCTCCCGGACTTCACCATCCAGGGGGATCTTGCGGGAGAGCACTTCGTCCCGGACCTCTTTGGAAACATACTTGCCGAAGGTTTCCTTGATGAACTCCCTTTCCTTGAGACCGGTGGCCATCTCGTTGACCGCATCGCCCACGTACCCCAGTTCATCGTTGGAAGTGACACTGACCCGGCCGTCGAAATGCCCGTTTCGTATTCGTTTCAGCACGGATGTCATGTCCGCCAGCGGACGCGTCAGGTTACTGCTGACCAGAAAGGTAAGCCAGACACCCACCCCAGCAAAAATGGCTGCATGGCTGAAAATCATGGTCTGCATTGCTGACAGAGCCTGGCCGGTGTCGGCAAACGTCTGGGTAATGCCCCAGCCCCCCCGTGCCAGGGTAAACAAGGGAATCAGGTTGGTCGCGGCTAAAAAGGCAATCAAGCGGGTCCGAATACGGATGCGGATGATTTTCGAGACAGCGGACATGCCGCCATGGGGAAAAAAATAAGGAATCATCCGGCGCTGCATGAAAAATTCGATCACGAAAAAGGACACGGTTACGGAGACCAGCCCAACCTGCAGGTTTAGTGAAAAGGCGCCTATAACAGCTTTCTGGCTCAATCCCAATCTCCAAAAGTAGAGCGCATAGGTGACGGCGGCGGAAATCCAGACAAGCGCATTCAGCGCCATTAGAAAAAACGGCTCGTTGAGCAATCTCTGGTGGACCTGATCGATGAGGATGTCGGATGTAGCGAGCCCCTTGCGACGAAGTTCCAAATAGCTCCTGATGGGACGTTCGTAGATCAGCGTGATGGCAATGGGTATGATAAAGCTGAGCGGGATAAAAATAAGATCGATGGTAGCGAATAGACTGCTTCGTGAATCGCTATTCAGCGTCCCCGTCCGGCTGAACAGGTAGAAGACCACCGTCACGCCGATGATGTTGGAGATCACATTGGCAATGAGCATCGTGTTTCTGAATCGAAACCGGTTGACCGAATTCATTTTTAGCCCCCTTTGGCCAGGAATGGATGGCAACGGTGGACGGAAGCGGTGGCGGTCATGCAAGACTGCTCATAAGTCGACCCGGGCGCCACCACTATCTCTTCAGGGCGAATGAGAAGAAAGATAAATGACACGCCCGGTGGACAGGAAGAATATACCGGTGTTGAACAGAAAGCATGCAGACCCGCTCATTTCTTGTTTCGACCAACGGCAAGCCCCTCATTCTTCCGTGTAGTAGACACCGGGGATCCAGCTCTTGCGCAGTTTTGTCGTTTTGTCCGCCGGTTCGGCGGATTCGTCGAGAAATTTGAAGGTATGCTTGCCAATACGGATGACATCGTTGTGGGTCAGTTTCTTCCGGTCGACGGGATCACCGTTGATGTATGTGTGGTTCGTGCTCTTCAGGTCTTCGATGAAATAATCAGCCCCGCCTTCTTCTTGCGTGTTTTCGATCAATTCTATTTTTGCATGACTCTGGCTGGCCAGCATGTCATCGATGAAAATATCGGAATCCGCTTTCCGGCCGATCCGCAGCTCGGCCTTATCAAGGGGAATTCTTTTGATGGTCAAGCCTTCGTGGGTAAGAACGAGCATCGCCATTTCTCTTCTCCTTATTTTTTATATCAGCCGGTTCAGACAAGCGTTGATCTCCTGTAATGCCTGCTCGGCGGCATCATATCGTTTGGTCGTTTGCTTGGCCAGCAGTCGGTTGACAATCGACTTCACACAGGCCGGAATGTCTGAGGCAACCCGGGCCAGCGGCGTATGGGCTTTGTTGGAAATTGCATACAAAATGGCCGACATCGAATCGCCTTTGAAGGGTCTGGCGCCGGTGAGCAATTCGTATGCGACGATGCCCAGGGAAAAAAGGTCGGAGCGGCCATCCACACTCTTTCCGTTTACCTGCTCCGGAGACATGTAACTGGGTGTTCCCAGAATCACCCCGGTGCGCGTCTGGGATGCATCGACGACCTGGGCGATGCTAAAGTCGGTCACCTTGACACGCCCGCCCTCCAGCATCATGATGTTGGCCGGTTTGATGTCGCGGTGCACCACGCCCTGGTTGTGGGCGTAGTCCAAAGCGGCCGTGACTTCGGCGATGACGGCCAGTGCCCGGGGAATCGGCAGCAAATTTTCTTTTTGACAGTAACGGATCAGGGTTTCACCGTTAAGCAACTCCATGGCGATATAGGCCATGTCATGTTCTTCACCGACATCGTAAATGGAAACGATGTTGGGATGGGACAACTTACCAGCCGCTTCGGCTTCCCGGGAAAACCGCATTTTGACTTCGGCCAGTTCCGCCGGTTCGACCTCCGAATACGCAAGCGTTTTGATGGCAACGTCCCGGTTGATCTTGGGATCACGGGCCAGATAAACCGTGCCCATGGCTCCCCGGCCGATCTCCTTGAGGATTTCATAGCGCCCGAACGTCGGTTTGGCGCTGCCGTCCCCCATCCTCAGCGTCGTTTCGTTTCTGCCGCCGGCAACCATCGTGCCGTCAAGTTCGGTAAGCCGGCGACGGCGCTTGTCGACATCCTTGAAGGCGCCAGCCGTCCGGATATGACGGTAGATTTCCAGTGCCTTGTTGAACATGCGTTTGCGTTCGAAATCCAGCGCCAGATTGTACAACAGGTTTTTGACCGTCCGATCCTGCACCGGACACTGCACAAACTTCTCATAGGCCATGTCAAGCATCCCCTGTCCCTGGTACGACAGTCCCAATGTTTTGCAGGCATCCAGTTTGTCTGCCTGCAGCCTGCTGGAAGCAAGCGTGAACTGGAGCAGGAGGAATCCTCCCGCAGCCAGAAAAACCGGGCCCAGCACCTCGATCTTATAGCCATACCCCAGCAACAGACCAACCGCCGCGGCGTACCATGTCGCCAGAAAGGAGATGAGGATGGTGACGCCAACCCGGGTATTCACACGGGGAATCACGACGACAAGAAAAAAAGCGAAATAGAGAATGACCCCAAACTCCAGCACCTGGGCCCATGACGGCCGTGAAAGCCGGTCGGTGGCGAGTATTCCGGCCAGCGCATTGGCCATGATCTCGACATCCGACGCCCGGTCGCGCAGTCCCACCGGATAGGATTGGGCCGCCGGTTCGGCGGTAACGCCGATCAATACGATTTTATCCTTGAAGATGACCGGATCGATCTCCTCGTTGAATATCTCGGAGCAGGAGAACCATCTTTGCCGCGTCCACTCGCGATCGTGATTCAACAGCATCCGGTAGGCGCCATCCGTGGGCAGGTCGAGGTGTTCGATGAGCAGGTGCGGTTGTCCGAAAAAATCTACTTCCACCGACATGTCCTTCAACCGGCCGCCGACGTGCTTGAGCGCCAATTGGAAAGGCAGCGCGGGAATCAGCCGCCCGTTGAAATCGACGAGCAAAGGCACACGCCGGACCCGGCCGTCGGGATCCGATAACAGATTCATGTGCCCCATTGCCCCGGCCTTGCCCGCTAGGGCCTCGAAGGGTTCCAACACGCCAGAAACGGTCAAGAGTTCCTGTGGTCCGGCACCGATGGCCCTGGCCAACACCAACGGTGTATCGGTGCTGCCGGTGGGCAGTACCGTGGCGTTCAGGGAGTTGATGATCACCATTCCCGATGGGTCGGCGCTGTCGTTTCCGGTCGGGTGTGCCCTGGTGCTGAGTATGGGCAGAACCACGTTCCTGCCCCGGCGTATGGCGGCAATCAGACGGTCATCCTGGCTCAATCGTACTTCGGCATCGCTGAGCAGGCCATCAAACCGGTCGATGGATGACCCGGCCCCGTTCCATTGGGGGTTGCTGAGTTGGGCTTTAAGCTGCCTGATTTCCAGCAGTCCAGGGCTTTGATCCGGTTGGGTATAGAGAATGCAGATGCCCAGGGCATCGGCGCCTTGATCCGATATCAGATCCACCAGGTCGGCAATCCGCGAGCGGGGCCAAGGCCAGTCGCCGAACTGCCGTATGCTTCGTTCATCGATGGCCACAAGGGCAATGGGTTGTTCCTCCGCATTGCGATAACGTTCAACCCAGAAATCATAATTCCTGTTTTCAAAATAAGCCCAGGGATCCAATGGCGAAACCATTCCGGCCAGGACAAGCGCGGTCAGCAAAACGATCTGTAACGATGGCGCCATGAGAATCTTTTTCAACATAATTAAATCCACTATCCGCAAAATAAAAACCGCACAATTTGGGCTGCAGTGGTTTCGGGCTATGGGATGATGATGGCCTTGTATACATAAAGCGTCACCACCCGTATGTTCATTTGCAATGCGCCGCAGGCAATCCGCGTTTCACCCACGTATTACCTGCTGTCAACTTGTAAATCATTGAACGTTATGCAAAATCAATGCTATTTTATTATTTTATGGGATTATTAGGAGGGACATTTTCTAAATGTACTTATCTATTGCGTTGCAGGATCAAAGCGACACCGTATCTGGTCACCCTGACTGACTGTCTGCTTCAGCCAATGACAGCCCGCCAGATCCGTTGACCAGTTTAAAGGTAAATTGCGTTAAGACGTGGGTATGGCGCCATGACGACTGCTGTTGTGACCGATACAATGAATAGGGTTGGAAGTGACAATGAAATTGGTTGCCATCCTTTTTTAAGTATATCAATATGAAGCGGAAGACAGTTGGCAAACCTATGGTGAAAAAAGACTTGAAATTATTAATGTCACACTGGAATTAGCGTCTTTTTATGACAGGTAGCCATTCGCACACATAAAATAAGATTTCTACAATGATAAACCAGATACGTTGTAAATCTTTATTTATTCAAATGGAGAGAATCGCATAGATCATGACGAAAAATTTTCCATGGGAACAATTCGATAAGGTTACCTTTGAGAGGGGAATTTGTATTAGGAGAAATGAAACAGGGGACTGGTTTTACATAAATAGCGAAAACCCTCTGTCTGTTTCGGATCCCAATACTGTTCTGACCAATTTTGGGGTTCGTCCTGTGCTCGCTGAAGGATCAAATCAAAACAATCGGGTTTCATTCTTATTACCGGCAATAAGAGGGAGATTACTCGAAATTTACAGAAGCGAACTCGAACTTCTCAAACCTTTAAAGTATGTTATGGGATCGATGCTTTATCATTGCTCGGCACTCGCACGGCTGTACGCAGAAGAATGCACCACGTTTGTTGAACAAACGACGGGGAAAATGGTGAGTGACAGTAATACCTCATCGGAGAAGGAGGACACGCTTGTTACAAGAGCAGAGGCGCCTTTCTACGAATTTGAGACGCTAATAACAAAGATTGTTCTCGGTTACGAATACATAAGATATCCAATTTGGCGAAAATACAAATCGAGTAAGGAAACACCCCGTAACTTTTCGGATGTGATAAAGAAGTGTAAATTCCCACCTGCGATAGAAAAGCGGATTATTTTGAGTAAGGAAAATTGTTATTTGCCTGCAAAAAAATTCAGGCATTGTATTCAACACAACCAAGATATCGGATCATCGTCTTGGTGCATGTTTGAAAAAAAATACCAATTGTTATGGTTATTTAGGGCTCGCCTGCCTGACAACCCAGAAGAAAAGTCAGCAAACGCATTTAAATTTGATCAGGAACTTGATGCGCTTACGGTAGCATGGGAGTATGTAAGTGAGTTTTTTGCTTTAACCGACATCCTTTTGGGCAAAGGGAGTTTATCATCCACTTAAATCTTGCAGGTGGCTACTGATGTCCGGCCAGCTATGCCATCGTGGGGTCAGGAAAGACAACCATTGTCAAATACGAGAAATCTCGATGAAAACCCATGAATCGCTTATTGGCATGGTTAACACATATAATAACCCCTCTTTCTCGTTGGTCTGTCCAACCCTCTTCCTCACATTTTCCACTGAACTGCTCTGCATATCTCTCTCGATTTTGGGAAAGCCCCGCGCCTTGGGTCTTGCCTGTTCCTTTTTTGACACACAGGCCTCAACCTGGCGTAAAGAAATTGACACTATCCGAAAATACCAGATTGTAGATTCTGTCTAACCCATAAGGATTCCATCAGATATCTATTATCTGAAGAAACGGCATGAGTTATGCTGTATTGATTGCTGAAGGTAAAACGCTCCTTCCTCCTCTCTTTAGACAAGGCCCCTGACCAGGGCCTTGTCTTTTTATATGAATTCATCGTATTACATAACCATCGCACGAATATAATGGATATATCCTTATGAAGAACCTGTCGGCTTATGCGTTGAGTTGGATCGGGATGGCAGCCATTGCCATCCTGAACGGAGCCATACGTGAAAAAGCATATGGGCCATTCATGGGAGAGTTGTCCGCCCATCAACTGTCGACATTCATCATAATCCTTCTTTTCGGAGCTTACATATGGGTGCTTACGGGTACGTATCCGATTGAATCACCAACTCAGGCGCTGATTATAGGCGTGATGTGGCTGGTCATGACCGTCATTTTTGAATTCGTGTTCGGTTATTTCGTTATGGGGCATCCCTGGAGCAGGTTACTTCAGGATTATAATCTATTCAAAGGGCGTGTATGGTCGTTGGTGCTGATCTGGGCCTCCGCCGCCCCATATTTGTTTTATCGGATTCGATCCCGAACAGCAGCCGGAATGGGATCCGTATCACGTTCGGGTAGAAGGTAGCCTGGCGCTAGGCAATAAGCTATTCGTTGAAAACCACAAACCGAATGGTGAGAGAGTAAAAGTCGAACCTCATGTCATGCCAGAAAATAATAAAAATGGATTCAGGTCACGCACCATTTTTTACAGCACCGGTAGAACTATCAAAACATCTATTGTCTATTTAACGGGAATTCCGGGTCACCCAAACCCTCCCAATGGGTATCGAAGATTATTTCTGGTATCGAAATCATTAAGGATTTGGTTAAATATACTATTTTGAAAAATATTATGCTTTGACACAAGCTCCTGTTATAGTTATCATAATAAGGAATTTGGTCCGCACACATTGCATGAAAAGCGAGCCCTGTTGATATTAATGTGAATTTAGGTAGTTATCTGAAGCTATTTGCTCACACCCCAGCCTCTGCGTTCCTTTTTCGCTGAAACATGCACAGGTAATCTTATCTGCCCTATTTTTGAACATCATTTCAATTGATGTGGTTGTTATAATTAGAATGTGAGAATCCGCGAAATGGAAGCAGAATATAATCTTAAAAGAAGCAGAAGAATAAATGAAAGAAAATATTTTCAAAAGGAAGTATTATTTTCTACAGGCTCGATTTTTTTTCTTGGAAAGATAAATAATATTAGCAAGGATGGCGCAAGTGTTGGCATCAGGAACATACCTAAACTAAATCCAGGAATAGAAATATTTATTGCGATTCCTTTTCCAAAAAAACAAGGCAGCATCAAAGTAAAAGCAATTGTCATGTGGGCCAATATGGATCAATTTGGCGTTAAATTTAATAAACGAGCAAATGTAAGGAAATATTACCAAAGGGAAGTGATACTTTCTACGGGATCGATTGTTTTTCCTGGAATGATTCAAAATATCAGCATGGGAGGCGCACAAATCGGCAGCCGAAATCTATCTATATCCAAAACTCCGGTAGTTATAAATGTTTCTATTCCTTTTGCAAAAAAGCAAGGCAGCATCAAAAGAAAAGCAATCGTCAGGTGGGCCCAAAATGACCAATTTGGGATTCAGTTCATTTGAAAAATAGCCTCTTTGTCCCTTGCTTGACAAATAAAATTTTTAGAACTTTACATTTTCGTCATTTTTATGGTCCATTATAAATTTTTTGTTTATTTTTCAATTTCACAGGTGCAGTCAGTTATTGACGGATTCGTAAAAAGTCACCGATCATGTCATTCCCGCGAAGGCGGGGCACGTAGTGAAGCTTTTTCAGCGCTATTTATAACTACCTGTTAATACTGGATCCCCGCCTTCGCGGGGACGACAACAAAACCGAAATTTCGACTTTTTACGAATCCGTCAAAATTAGGCGCCATGAAGGCGTCGTGTTAAACGGAAAATAGAACTCGTTACAAGGCCACGAAGGCATCGGCAGACAAATTTCATCTGCCCTCGTCTCATGGCCTTTTTCGTTCTCAGCAGTCGAAATGAGAAGGTTTTTTAAAAGGAGGTGTTCGATCATGTGTGAAGCCAATGCCTATATGGTCAAAGACGATGAGGAAACACTGCTCATGGAATCCGTCGACCTGGTAGAGCCCGAAGCGGACGGCACGTTTCGCCTGGTGGGGATTTTCGGCGACCAGATTGTTATTAAAGGAAAGATCAAGCGGATGAATCTTGTGGATCACCGCATTCTGTTTGAAGAATAGAAGACCTGCCTGCCATTTAATCAGGTGAGCTTCATAACTTCCAGGATGGGGTGTGCTTCCATAAAAAAACCTCACGATCCTGATGCCCCGCCATGCTGAGTAAAATGATCGATTGAGTGAGAAGCCTTCCTAAAACATCCACCTGACGGTGACCACCCATCCTGCCATGGCCTACTTGTTCGTTTGCGGGT
>NZ_JASJGN010000189.1:0-10888 GCF_033791525.1 Desulfosarcina sp. | reverse complement strand
TGTAAACAAAACATAAGGTGTAACCGACTCACGCCTTCTGCTATTTAGCGCAACTTTAAAGGACTCTGAAAGATTGAAGGCCGACCACAACATCTTGTGGTTGGCCTTTTTCGCATAAAAGTTGTGATATGATCGATGTATCTTTATCGAAAGAACTCTGGTCTGGAGTTGCATTTACTCCAACACATCAAAATGATATTGTTTTTTCAGATTTCTGATGGAATCTCATGTTTCAGTAAAAGCCACAGGGCCAAGATGATCTCAATCACAACCCGACTAAATAAATAGATTTATGCATTGCCTGGAAGATCAGTTTTATGAGATGAGGCCTGATCATTAAATCAAGCGCCCGGGGTAACATTTAGATTAACTTCGATCGCATTGATGGGTGCGGGCCTTCCAAAGAAATAACCCTGCCCCAAATCAAAACCAAGCTGTTTGCATACCTCTGCTTCTTCAGAGCTTTCAATACCTTCTGCGAGGGTGAGTATGCCAAGATCATGGGATGCTTTGATAAATGTCGAAATCATCTGATGCAGTCGCTTTGGTGCGAGGTGAATTTGACGGATTAAGGAGATGTCGAACTTGAGATAATCCGGAGATATGTTTGAAAGTTCCACCAACCGAGTTTGACCGACACCGAAATCATCGAAAGCCAATCCCATATCCATTTCCCCCAAAGCATCGCGTAGCTGGGGGAACTCATTTGTATCGGTGGCTGCTTTTTCATTTATTTCCAACACGATCTTGTTTAAAGGGGCGATATTGCGAATCCTCTTCAGAGATGCAAGAAGGGTCTCTATTTCGTAGATTTCAAGCTGGGTAGTATTTACGAACAGCAAAGGTGATCCAGGCAAATTTTTTCCAATCTCCACCCCCACTTCTCGGAAAAGGGAACTCAGGTCAGAGGCCAATCCAAAACACGCTGCCATGTCTAATAGTTCAGATGGGTTCGATGGCAAGTCTTCATCGTCAACACGTCCAAGAATCTCGTACCCTACCTCAGTCAAATCAGAAAATCTCGCTACCGGTTGAAAATGAGGGATTACCTTTCGATCCTGAAGCAACATCTGCAACTTTGGCTCAAAAAAGGACAAGTCTAAGATTTCTTTAGAAAGCGTTGAGTGTATGGTCTCGTGTGTTGTAGTTGAAATTGACGCACGGACGCTCTTTACCTTAAATTTATATTTCTCAATTGAGATAATATCGTTTGGTTCGAGCAATTCGGCGCGCTTGATTTTATTTTTATTGACATAAGTGCCATTGGTGCTCTCAAGATCTCGAATCCACAGCAGATTACTGCTTATGCGAATCTCGCAGTGATGTCTGGAGATACGATCATCGATTAGCTTAAGTTCGCAGTCGTCAGCGCGGCCAATCACAAAAGGAACTGACTCTATGGTAACCAGCCATTTCCGACCTGCATCCGCCACAGCCTCTAAACACCATTGCATTTTATCTCTTTATTGTAATCAATTGTAATTAAATTTGTATCTTCCTCAAACTGGTTTTCGGTACTAAATATTTTTTCTTTAATGGAAGTATTCCGTGTCCATTGTGAATCATGAAATCATTCGATCCCATGTAAAATAGTATATGGTTTGATAATGGTAACGATTCAAGAACATAACCGAGTCAAATGCCCGGACGGAACAAGAAGTGGACGGGCAGGGCCGGATTTTCGTTACCGGCCCTGCCCACTGCATAAGGAAACGCGACTCAGCGCAACGCAGATATCGGAAATCGGCTCAGTGTTGCATGTTCCCCCGCGCTGTTATTATCGGGCGGATTTTCAGAAACTTAAGGCTCCTGGGCAACCGGGGGTCTATTTTTTTCCAGGGGTTGGAAATAGGGTTGAAAACTAAAAAATGAATGCAAAAAAAGGGAGATACATTTTGTTGTAAATCCCTGTTTTCAATAGTGGCGCGCCCGGCAGGTATCGAACCTGCGACCCCCAGCTCCGGAGGCTGGTGCTCTATCCACTGAGCTACGGGCGCGATGTGTCGGGAAAAATAGAGTATCAGCTTGAACAAGTCAAGGCTGTTTTAGATCTGGAACAACGATGTCTTCGATTTTTCAAGTGCCGCTTTGGCTTCACCCACCACATACAGGGAGCCGGCGATGCAGACGGCATCCTCGAGTCTGGAGGTGGCGATGGCATGGCGAACGGCCTCTCCCACATCGGCAATGATCTGAATGTCTGCAATCAGCGGCTTGGCCACCGCTTCGAGTGTTTCGGGCGGCAGCGAACGGTCGATTTTCGCCCGGGTGATAATCAGGCGGGCGCAGGGGGCAACCAGATCCTTGAGAATCGCCTCAAAGGGCTTGTCATCCAGGATACCCGCCACCATGGTGATGCGCCGTCCGGCAAGGGTGTCTTGCAGAAAGCGCCCCAGACGCCTGGCGGCCATGAGGTTGTGTGCCCCGTCAAGAATCACGTAGGGTTTCTGGGAAACCAGTTCCAGGCGGCCCGGCCAGCGGTTTTGGGCCAGCCCGGATTGGATATGGTCCTTGCCGAGGCGGTCATGGTCGCGCATGATTAGTTCGCAGGCGGCCAGGGTCAGCGATGCGTTGTCCAGCTGATGGCTGCCCATGAGACCGGTTCGCATGCCCGTCCAGCGGTGATCCACGCCAAAATAGGAAAAGCGGTCGTCACCGCTGCGTCGCACACGGAAATCACGGCCTTTCATATAAAGCGGGGCCGATCGATCGGCGGCGATCTTCTCGATGACGTCCTTGGCGCTTTTCTGGGTCACGCCCGTGACCACCGGTATGCCCGGTTTGATGATGCCGGCCTTTTCTCCGGTAATCGCTGCGATAGTGCCACCGAGGTAGGTTTTGTGTTCCAGCGATATGTTGGTGATGATGCTCAACGCCGGTGAGACGACATTGGTGGCATCCATCCGTCCGCCCATGCCGGTTTCGATAATGGCGCAGTCGACCTTGCATCGGGCGAATTCATAAAAGGCCATGGCCGTGGAAAACTCGAAAAAGGTGGGTTCCCGATCGCCTTGGTGGACGGATTTGACCGCCTCCCAGGATGCCACCACCGCATCGTCGGAAATGGGAGTGCCGTCGACGCAGATTCTTTCGTTGAATCGGATCAGGTGTGGAGAGGTGTAGAGCCCGACGCGATATCCGGCTAAGTGCAGGATCGTTGCCAAGGCGGAAGCGATCGATCCTTTGCCGTTGGTGCCGGCGATGTGGATGGACGAAAAGGTGTGCTGGGGATTGCCCAGGCCGTCGAGGATGTCGGTGATGGTCGACAGGCCAAGGATTATGCCGAATCGTCTCATGCGGTACATGGCATTGAGGCATTCGGTGTAAGCGCTGGTTGGCATGGCGGCGACTCCTTACCAAACAAAAACCCGGCGGGGAGGCGCTCCCTGCCGGGTTATGTCGTCAAACGGGTGTCGCTAACGGTATCTCCTGCTTCTTGCAACAGCGATGCGCTGTCTGCGCAGGGCCTCACGTTCTTTGCGACGACGGAACTCGCTCGGTTTCTCGTAGCTCTTTTTAAGCTTCAAGCGTTTGAACAGACCATCGTTCTGAATTTTTTTCTTCAGAATCCGCATGGCTTTCTCGAGATCGTTGTCGAAGACTTTGACTTCAATTGCTTTCAAACTGGCTCAACCCCCTTTTTTTCCCATCGCGTAGACAAGTTGGCGTTGCACCCTCAACCGTGATGGTTATTTCGAAAATTTTTAAAACGTAACTAGTATCAGGTAAAAATACTATTATCAACAAAATAAATTCTTAGACGTGGAAGTTCGCTGGTTGCCCGCTGATCGGATCGGGGGATCGTCGGCGGGGATGCAGGGACTGAAACGGTGAGGCGTTCACCGTTTCACCGAGGATACGCTTAGTCCAGTTTTGAGACCAGCTCGGCGGTCACGTCCTGTACGCTGGGGGCACCGTCTAAGGTGAGGTACTTCATGGATCCGCCCTTTGCGGCCAGATCCCTGAAGTAATAAGCCGATGCCAGGGTCCCTACGGTGGCGTCATAGTAAATGTTATGGCGTTTGTTGATGGCCGCTTCGTCCTGATCGTCGTCTCTGGTCTTCAGGTCGCCGCCGCAAACCCGGCACTTGTCTCCGTCGGGCTTGATGGCATCGATGTAAATGTTGTTGGGGTGGTTGTTGTCGTTCACACACAGGCGGCGCCCCATGATGCGGTTCTTGGCGATTTCGCGGTCCAGCAAAATCTCGACGACAATGTCCAGGGCCATGCCGGCTTTCTTAAGGGCTTCATCCAGTTTGATGGCCTGGTTTTTGTTGCGGGGGAATCCATCCAGCAGCCAGCCATTTTTGCAATCGTCCTGCTGCAGCCGGTCGAGGATCATGGGAATGGTGATCTCATCCGGGACCAGGTCGCCTTTGTCGATGTAGGCTTTTGCCTGGGCACCCAGTTCGGTTCCCTTGCCGATGTTTTCACGAAAGATCGCACCGGACTCGATGTGGGGGGTGTTGTACTTGTCTTTCAGGATTGAGCCTTGCGTACCTTTACCGCTGCCGTTGGGGCCAAAAAACAAGATGTTCATTCACCTTCTCCTTTCTGTTTCCCGTTCACTTGCACAGGATCTTTGAAAATACCAATCACACCGCGATGCCGGTGGTCACCCATTCGGACCGGAGGTTGGGAATTCCGTGCAATCGTCGGTTGCCGTTCTTTTTCGTTGTGTGCGGTTGAGGGCCGCATCCACTGTCAATGATTGTTTTCAGGCGGGCTGGCACCGAAGTGTGTTTTCTCCAGCTATCCGCGTTAGTACAGAAATGATGGGGGCTTGTCAAGCATCGGCATGGGGGGCGGGGGGCTCAGGGTTCCGGGTCCTGGCATCCTGCGGCCTTTAAAGAAAATAAAACATTGAACAAGCATGGGTATACGCAACAGGCATGATAAAAATGAACATCGAACGCCCAACATCGAATGGTGAATGGAAACAATGAGCAACAGACATCTGATTTGGAAAAGGGATTTCTGGCGTATGCGGTGTCGATTTAAATGAATGTTCGTTGAACAACGAACAAACAACCCAGGCGGGCAACTCTGTTCTGGTGGGATTATGGATCAGAGCAGGGACGTGAGTTGATCCAAACCCTGTTTCACCCCGCACCGCAGCACCGCCATGGCGATTACTTTTTATTCGGCGTTGGACGCTCGATGTTCGATGTTGGACGTTCAGCTTTTTTTATCGCGCGGGTATTGAAGTTTCATTCAACGGGCAAAGATTGTCTTTAGGCGTAACCTTTTTCAGGATTCTTCTAAGTAGGTGCCAACCCATTTCAGGGCCTGATTACGGGTGGCCAATTTGCCGGATAGCCGGCCTTCATCCACTCGGTTCAGAATGTGTTTGAATCGGGGAGAAGGGGAGAGGCCGAAAACCGCAATGAGGTCATTCCCGCTAATCAGTGGCGGCACGGTGGCCTGGCGGTCTTTGTAGTCGATGTAGGCGTTGAGCAGGCCATCGCAAAAATTGAGGAAGCCGCTGTCCCTCTCCTGCATGCCCTCACCTTTAGCCATGATATCGGCCATGGCATGCACGATGATCGGCAGGGTCAGGTCGCCGCATCGGTTAAAAAAACGGACCGTGCCCGTTCGGCCGAGGCTGCCGTTTTCTGATGCCAGGTAAAGGAACAGCGGCCGGATATGGTGGCGGATTACGGCATCGGAAACATGGCGCTGCCGGTTGGACAGTCGTAGGCGGCGGCTGATTGCCGTGGCGATGGCGGCACTTTCTGCAGCGTGACCGCGAAAGCGGACGCGCCCATCACTGTCGACCTGCCGGGTGGCCGGCTTTCCCACATCATGCAACAGGGCTGCATATTTCAACATGGCCGCGTGTTCGGACAGTTGCGCGTTACCAGCGATGCTTGCCAACCGTGGGAAACGGGCGTCAATTTCGGACAACAGGGTTTCCAGTGCGTCATACACCCGGAGGCTGTGATCGAACACATCGAACGGGTGATGGCGGTTCTGGGTGCAACCGACGGCGGGTTGCAGCTCCGGAAAAATCGCCGTGAGCAGTCCACTGGCGGCCATGCGCATAATGACGGGTGAGGAATCGACAGTGCTGAATATCTTGACCAGTTCCGCCCAGACCCGTTCTCCGGCGACGCTGCCGATAAGGTGGCGATGCCTGCCGATGGCCGCCTCGGTCCCGGCGGCGATGGAATAATGCAGCACCGCCGCCATGCGGTAGGCCCGGACCAGTCTGGCCGGGTCTTTCTCAAAGGCCGCCGGCGAAACCATGCGGATCTTTTTATGCTGCATATCCACCTGTCCGCCGGTGCAGTCCACCAGGCGACGCGCTTTGATGTCGTAGGCCATGGCGTTGATCGTGAAATCCCGCTGTTGCAGATCGGATTCGATGGATGGGTGCTCAAGGGGCGTGATGTCGATGGTCGTTTCCGGCGATGCGACCCTTAATACGTCAAAGCCCTTTTTACCCAGATCGATGATGCTGCCGCCGGTCTTTTCCGCGATCTGTCGGGCGGCACGGTCGATATTCCCGGCCACCACCAGGTCGATGTCTGCCGGGGGATGACCGGCCAGCAAGTCGCGTACGATTCCGCCTACCAGGTAGATGCCGTCTGGATCGTCGGGTAGGAAATTGAGGTTGATTTCAGCTAACTCATCCATTTATCACACAATAATTACCCCTGTAGGTGCCGGTGCGGCCGGGCGGCCAGCCGGTGACGGCAACGCTCTCGCCGGCAGGCTCAAATTCCCTTGACACCAGCGGATTCATAGTATAAAAATTTTACTTATTCTCACGGATAGACCCGTCTGGTGGGGTAAATTCGAATAACTTCTATCACAAAAACACGCATATTCCTCCAAAAAAAGCCAACAGTCCAACCCAATTCACCCGAAAGGCACCATCGTAAAGTGAAATCCGAAATGCTGGCTTAGGGTGTGAAACCTTGTCGCCATTGATGGTAACCGGAAAACGGGGTCGCTGTTGTTTGCTTAATATAGTCAATTGCTGTTGCCGGACAGCATTTGCAGGTGATGTGCGCTAATCAATCCTAAAATGGGGTGTGTTGATGAACATCGTAGAGTTGAAAAACAAGAAGATTAATGAACTGACCAAATTGGCCAAGCAGCTCAATATCGAAGGTGCTGCCGGCATGCGCAAGCAGGAACTGATCTTTTCCCTGCTCCAGGCCCAGATTGAGAAAGACGGACTCATTTTCGGAGAGGGAACGCTGGAGATCCTGCCGGACGGATTTGGCTTTCTGCGAGCACCCAATTACAACTACCTGCCCGGCCCCGACGACATCTATGTTTCACCGTCGCAGATCAGGCGGTTCAACCTGAGAACCGGCGACACCGTCTCCGGCCAGATTCGTCAGCCCAAGGAAACCGAACGCTATTTTGCCCTGCTGAAGGTGGAGGCCGTCAACTATGAAGATCCGGAAGTGGCTCGGGAAAAGATCCTTTTCGACAACCTGACGCCCCTGTATCCGGAAGACAAGATCAACCTGGAGAACGAGCCGGAGAACTATTCCGCCCGGATCATGGACCTGTTGACGCCCATCGGATTCGGCCAGCGCGGGCTGATCGTGTCGCCGCCCCGTTCCGGTAAAACCATGCTGCTCCAATGCATTGCCAATTGCATCGTGAAGAACCACAAGGATATCGTGCTCTTCGTCCTGCTCATCGACGAACGCCCGGAAGAGGTCACGGACATGCAGCGATCGGTGAGAGGGGAGGTGATCAGTTCCACCTTTGACGAACCGGCCGAGCGCCATGTTCAGGTGGCCGAGATGGTCATCGAAAAGGCCAAGCGGCTGACGGAGCACAAAAAAAACGTGGTGATCCTGTTGGACAGCGTTACCCGTCTGGCTCGCGCCTACAACTCGGTCATGCCCCCCAGCGGCAAGATCCTTTCCGGTGGTGTGGACTCAAACGCGCTGCAGCGGCCCAAACGCTTTTTCGGTGCCGCCCGAAACATCGAGGAGGGGGGCAGCCTGACCATCATCGCCACCGCCTTGGTGGATACCGGTTCACGCATGGATGAAGTTATCTTCGAGGAGTTCAAGGGCACCGGTAATATGGAAATCCAGCTGGATCGCCGCCTGGCCGACAAGCGCATCTTCCCGGCCATTGACATCAAGAAATCCGGGACCCGCAAGGAGGAACTGCTCCTCGACGAGAAAACCTTGAACCGCGTCTGGATTCTCAGGAAACTGTTTGCCTCCTTGAATCCGTCGGACAGCCTCGAATTTTTACTTGAAAAAATGAACGGAACAAAGGATAATGCGGATTTCTTGGATTCTATGAACGCTTAAAATATCTACAGGGGGTTGAAATTACAATGAAAGCCAACATCCATCCGGATTATTCCGAAACAACCATCCAGTGTGCCTGCGGCAACACGGTCGAGGTGGGATCTACCAGACAAGACATACGCGTGGAGATCTGCTCCAAATGCCACCCGTTTTTTACCGGCAAACAGAAGCTGATCGACACGGCCGGCCGCATCGAACGGTTCAGAAAAAAATACGAAAAATTCCAGAATCAATAGCGCTCCTGCTCTGTCTTCCCACAGGCTGCGTCCGGTGCCCGGCTGATTAAGCCGGCATCGGGACCTGCCGGCCCTGACCATTCCGATACCCTTATTATTTATCATCGAACGGAACTGCCGACCCTGAGAAACCGTTGAATGGATGCGGTGGCATCCCGTCATGAATGGGTGGTGCGACATGTTTGACAAATTAAAAGGTGTTGAAGATCGTTCCCATGAGCTGGAGCGGCTGTTGTCCGATCCGAAGGTCGTTCAGGACAGAGACGCCTATCAAAAGTATATTCGGGAGCATGCGGAGATTTCATCCGTCGTGGCCGCCTTCAGGGAGTTCAAGCGGGTGGACCGGGAGCTGGATGACAGCCTCGAATTGATGCACGATGAAGATCCCGAAATGAAAAAGATGGCCGGCGATGAGGTTGACCGGCTGGAGCGGGAAAAGGAGCGGCTGCAGGAAGAACTCAAAATTCTTCTGGTTCCCAAGGACCCGCTGGACGACAAGAATGTGATCCTGGAGATCCGTGCCGGTACCGGCGGCGATGAGGCCGGGCTTTTTGCCGGTGACCTGTTCAAGATGTACCAGCGATATGCCGATGCCCGCGGGTGGAAGGTGGATGTGATGGATCACCATACCACCGGTGTGGGGGGGCTCAAAGAGATCATTGCCAACGTCAACGGCAAAGGGGCCTACAGTCGTCTGAAGTTCGAAAGCGGCACCCATCGGGTTCAACGGGTACCCACCACCGAGACCCAGGGAAGGATTCATACCTCCGCCGTGACCGTGGCCGTGCTTCCCGAGGCGGAGGAGATCGAAGTCAATATCGATACCAATGAACTGAAGGTGGATGTATTTCGATCCTCCGGACCCGGCGGCCAGTCGGTCAACACCACCGATTCGGCGGTGCGCATCACCCACCTGCCGTCCGGCCTGGTGGTTACCTGCCAGGACGAAAAATCCCAGCACAAGAACAAAGCCAAAGCGATGAAAGTGCTGCGTTCCCGGCTGCTGGACCAGATGGTCAGGGAACAGGACGAGGAGCGCTCCCAGAATCGCAGAAGTCAGGTGGGCAGCGGCGACCGCAGCGAGCGGATAAGGACCTACAATTTCCCCCAGGGCCGGGTCACCGACCACCGCATCGGGTTGACCCTGTATCGGCTGGAATCCATTCTCCAGGGCAATGTGGACGAGGTCATCGATTCGCTGATCACCTACTACCAGAGTCAGGCACTCCAGCATGCCGAACGCGTCGACGGATAAGCCGTCACGATGGACCACCCTGGACCTGGTTAAATGGACGGCCGGGTATTTCAGGGACCACCAGGTTGAAAGCGCCCGCAGCGAGGCGGAAATCCTTCTGGCCCATACCTTGAAGACCCGGCGCATCGACCTCTATCTGAACCACGACCAGCCCCTGTGTGAAGATGAACTCAAACGGTTCAAATCCCTGATCAAAAGACGGGTTGACGGTGAACCCGTGGCGTATATTACCGGTACCCGGGAATTCTGGTCCCTGGCACTGGCGGTCAATCCATCGGTGCTGATTCCCCGGCCGGAAACCGAATGCCTGGTGGAGGCGGTGCTGCCTCTCCTCGACGGTCACGACGGATCGAAGAAGCGGGTGTTGGAGATGGGGGCCGGATCCGGTGCCATCACCATTGCCCTGGCCCACGAGCATCCCGAGCACCGTTACGTGGCCATGGACCGATCCGAGGCTGCCGTGCAAACAGCCCGGCAAAATGCCCGGATGCACCAGGTAGACCATATAGTCGACTGGTTCTGCGGAGACTGGGATGCGGCGCTGGTGCCGGACCGCGAGACGTTCGACCTGATCGTTTCCAATCCGCCCTATATCCGCAGCCGCGATATCAACGGCCTTCAGCCGGAAATCCGCAACCACGAGCCCCGTATGGCCCTGGATGGAGACGGCGACGGCCTGAGGTGCATTCGACACATCATCGAATCGGCCCACCGGCACCTGAGAACCGGCGGCCTGGTCGTGCTGGAGATGGGGGCTGACCAGAAAAAGGATGTCCTGGCTATCGCCTGGGAGGTAGGAAAATACAGAGCACCGCAAATCGTCAAAGACTACAGCGGGCATGATCGCGTCGCGCTGATGGAAAAGAGCGGTTGAAGGGTTGTTTGGTTTAACCCAAACAAGCGATTCACCTTTCTCGAAGAAGGTCGATTGGTAACGATCACGGTTGGGTACTATCGATTGTTGTATTCAAAAGGTGAAACCCATTGGGTTTGCCGATCTTTATCCGCCTCAGGCGGATCACCCCATCTTCGGCGTTAGCTATCGCCGCGCATAGTCCACTATTGCGCGACGACATCTGCCTTGAATCTGCGGCAAGCTCGAC
>NZ_JASJGN010000188.1:0-2631 GCF_033791525.1 Desulfosarcina sp. | reverse complement strand
CGGCGCTGCTCGTCATTCATGCCGCGGATGCCCACCTGGACGAGCCGCTT
Organism: Desulfosarcina sp.; assembly: GCF_033791525.1. GTDB lineage: Bacteria > Desulfobacterota > Desulfobacteria > Desulfobacterales > Desulfosarcinaceae > Desulfosarcina. Next base: position 2,581 of record NZ_JASJGN010000188.1, on the reverse strand, counting down.
GACGCGTCCGGTTTCCATGATGCGCGCGAACGGGCAGGCATGCGAAAAGCGGTTGCCATCGTAGCTGTCGTAAAGATCCGGGTGGGCGTCCAGGTGCAGGATGGTCAGATCATCGTAGGTTTTGCTCAATGCATTGACCACCGGGAAGGTGATTGCATGATCCCCGCCCAGTGCCAGGACCCGGGCTTTCTGTTTGGCCAGCTGCCCGATGGCGGTTTCGATGGCGGTCATGGCTGCTTCGCCGCCGGGCAGCGTCAGGTCTCCCAGATCACGAAACCGCGGGTGCGTGTCCAGATTGACCCCGTTTTCGGCAAACCAGTTGGACGCACCGTTATGCAGCGTCTGTCGGATGGCCGACGGGGCCTTGGCCGGCCCGCGCATAAAGCTGGAGTACTCGTCGAATGGGATGCCGATCAGTGCCACGGTATCCGGCACCAGCTCTGTGTATGGGATGTTGTCCGGGTTGTCGATCATCAGATAGTTTCCTTTTTTTTCACCTACGGTCCGGATTGGACCAGCAGAGACCGTTATATGCACAGGCGTCCCCCCCGGACGAGAAGTAAGGGGATGTGTATTTTGCACGATGTGTCTATTCACAAAAGGTATATTTTGGTTCAGGCCAAGGCCGCAGTGACGAGGGATGAAGCCTGACGCAGATATCGGCCTTCTTGCGAATCCGGCACTTTTAATCCCGGGCGGGTACCTCCATAACCGTGGCCTCATGCCCGGTGGCGTGGAGAAACCTGCGGACATTGTCCAGCGAAATGACCAGGGTGGCGGTGTTGACCAGCGGGTGGCACTGGAGGGCGTCCGCCTCCCAGATGGCTTTGTCCACGATCACCTGGACCTGGTGGGCGTCGTCGTTCATCACACCGAGGATGGTCACCGCTCCGGGTTCGAGTTCCAAATGTGTTTGCAGGCGATCCGCCGAAGCGAACCTGAGCTTTTTGACTGCCAGCGCCTCGCCAAACGATTTCAGGTCCACTGATTTCTCATCGGGAACCGTCACGAGAAAGTGCTGTTTACCCTTGTTGTCGCAGATGAACAGGTTTTTGGTCTTTTGGCCGGGCAGTGCCGGCACCAGACGATTCACGTCCTCGCAGGTGAAGACCGGGGGATGGTCGTGCCGTTCATAGTCGATGCCTTGGGTGTCGAGATAGTCGTAAATCTGCATAGATCCTTTTCCTCAGGGTTTATTTTTTTGTGTCCGTCCAGTTCAATATCGTCACGCGGCCACCGAGCGCCGCTTTGGTCCGCCTGATCGTTTTTTTGTCGGGATTGACCAGAAACCGGTGGCGGCAGTGGGCCAGCAGGGGGATGTCCCATGCACTGTCCGAATAGCCATAGTCCCAGTTGCCGTTCAGCGCGCCCAGTTGCCTGGCCAGCTTGATTTTGCCGGGTCCCATACAATAGCTGCGGTAAATGAGTCCACCCAGAAAGGGGACGATCCGGGAGCCGATGATTTCGATATCATGTTTCAAAACGGGGTGAGCGACCTGCCTGACCAGTTCCTGGGGAGAGCCGGAAATGATCAGCAGCCGGTGGCCCAACCTACGGTGGGCCGCCAGGGCCTTCAGCCCGTCATTGTAGAATCGCACGTTTATGGGTGGCGATAGCACGCCCGGGACAAAGGCGCCGAAAACAGCCCGCGCTGTCTTGCCGCGCAGGGGGAAGGTGGCGATCCACAGCATCACGCTCACGGCGACGATCCGGCCCGGTCGAATTAACAGAAACGGCAGCAGCACCGGCATGAGCATGCCGGCTGCCATTCGTCGGAACTTGCTGCCCTTGATGGCAGTGCTCATAAAAAGATAAGCCACATCCCCATCGATGAGCGTTTTATCGAAATCGAAGACGGCAACGGAACGGCTATGGGTGGTATTGTCGCTCACCGGTCCAGGGACTCCATAAAACGTAAAATCGCCTGATTGAATGCCTCTGGCTGCTCAATGGGCGACATATGGCCCGACCCATCGAGGGTCACATGTCGTGCACCATGGATGTTGGCCGCCATCCAGTCCGCATACTTGACCGGTGTCAACATGTCGTGCACGGCGCTGAGCACGAGCACCGGCAGGTTGATGGTCGCCACCTGCGGCATGGCGTCGAATGCGTCGCAGGCACGGAAATCATTGGCCGTGACCACCGGACCGGCGGTGGAACTGGCCAGCACCCGCCGGCAGATATCTTCGTCGGCTTGATTGGATTGGGCCACTGCAAATTTGATCAGCCCTGTCAGGTGTCTGTCGTAATTGTCTTGGATGGTTTCGATGATGGCCGGCAGCACCTTGAGCCGGGCACCGGTATTGGCCAGGATGCCTGCCCTGAGGCGATCACCGTGATGAATCAGCAGGTGTAGGGCGATGGCCCCGCCCAGGCTCAGCCCGCAGGGGATGGGGGCGGGGGCGTCGACGGCATCCATGAAGCCCATGACCGACCGGGCAAAATCGGAAACTCGCCGGAATCCTTCGCCGTCGCTGTTGCCGTGTCCGGGCAGATCCACGGCAATGGTGTTGGCCACACCGGTCAGGCCGTCGACCTGGGCTTGCCAAAAACAGCCCTCCTGCCCTGAGCCGTGGAT
>NZ_JASJGN010000187.1:0-34828 GCF_033791525.1 Desulfosarcina sp. | reverse complement strand
GATGCTCACCCGCGAAACGGCGGCATCCATGGATCTGGAAAATCGGATGGACGTTGAGGCGTCAATATTTGCCGGTACCCGCTATCTGGCTCGTCTGCATCGTCAGGTCGGCAAGTCAGTGCCCGAACCCGATCGTACGCTCATGGCATTGGCTGCCTACAATATTGGATTCGGCCACCTGCAGGACGCCAGACGATTGGCCCGCCGGCTGGGCAAGCCGGAAAACAGCTGGCACGGTGTCCGATCGGTATTCCCGCTGTTGCAGCAGAAAAAATATTACCGTACCCTTGAGCATCGTTATGCGCGTGGAAATGAAGCGGTCATGTATGTAGACCGCATCCGGACCTATTATAAAATGCTACAGCCGAACTTAGACGCGCTGGCTCCTATTTCGAGCGCTGAAGACGCACGACCGCAGTTTCCTTGAGAATGCCTCCATACGCCATTTCCCGCCTATCAATTCCCGGCGATTGGCGACCGGTGATACGATTTGCACAAAGGCCATGGATGTGATAGGGACGGCCACCGGCGGCACACGACTTGGACATTTAACCATTCAGGAATGCTCAAGAAAATGCCAGGCACCATCATTCAGATATATGAAATCCAGACCCCGGATGAAGCCCGGGACGTGATCCGATTGGGTGTGGACCACATCGGTAGCGTGATCACGTCGTGCGATGATCGATACGACCCGGTCGTCCGTGAAACCGTTGCCGTGGTTCGCAAGATGGGAGCGGTCAGCAGCCTGATCCCGCTATATTCAAACCCGCAGGCAGTATTTGACACCCTGGGCTATTATCGGCCCCATATCGTCCATTTTTGTGACAGGCTGGATGATCACGGCGGCAGTTCGGTCCATGCGGCGCTTCAGTTGCAGGCGGCGGTCAAACGACGGTTTCCAGACATTCATATCATGCGCTCCATTCCCATCGGGCAGACGGCGGATGTAAACCGTGAAGCCGTATTGGCGCTGGCTGCCCGGCTGGAACCGCTGAGCGACTATTTTTTGACTGACACGGTGATCGCTGGGGCGTCGGGTGCGGCCGATGACGAACAACCGGTGGCCGGATTCGTTGGTATCACCGGGCTGACTTGCGACTGGTCGGTGGCCGCAGAGTTGGTGGCCAAAAGTCGAATCCCGGTGATTCTGGCCGGGGGCATCTCGCCGGAAAATGTAGCCGAAGGGATGCTGCAGGTTCGGCCTTTTGGGGTGGACAGCTGTACTTGCACCAATGCCGTGGATGAATGCGGGCATCCCATCCGTTTTAAAAAGGACCCGGCACGGATCAAGGCCCTGGTCTCTGAAACGCGCCGGACAGATGGCATGGCCATGGATGGGAACCGGATAACAACGAAATGATGATCGGTTGAAAAGGATAAACCGTGATTTCATGCCATTTAACCCGGATCCTGGTATTCATGAACCCCAAGAAAGGTTGAAAATCATATGTATGAGAGCAGTGACTTACGAAAAGGACTGAAGATAGAGATTGACGGCGATCCATATGTGATCGTCCAGTTCGAATTTGTGAAACCGGGGAAGGGGCAGGCCCTTTACAAATGCCGGCTCAAGAACATGATTACCGGTTCGCAGTTCGACAAAACCTACCGGTCCGGTGAAAAATTCAAGGAAGGCAATCTGGAGGCGATTGAAATGGAGTATCTCTATTTCGATGGGAACACCTATTGCTTCATGAATTCGTCCAACTATGAACAGGAGTTTTTGTCCGAGGATCAAGTGGGTGACGCCAGGGCGTTTCTCAAGGAAAACACCGTGTGCAACGTCCTCATGTTCGATAAAAAAGCCCTGGAGGTCTCGCTGCCCAATTTCGTGGAGTTGACCATTACCGAGGCGGAACCCTGGGCCAAAGGGGATACCGCCGCCGGATCCACCAAGCCGGCCACCCTGGAAACCGGTCATGTGGTTCAGGTGCCGCCTTTTGTGAACGAGGGCGAAATGATCCGCATTGACACACGCACCGGGCAATACGTGGAGCGGGTAAAGTAAGTTCAGCTTTCGGCTTTGGGTGATAAGGTCTGCACGAGGTAGCGTTTGATTCGATTCCCATCCATCTCCATGACCACCACCTTGTGGCCGTCGATGGTGAAGGCTTCATCTTCTTCCGGAATCCTGCCGATCCTGTCTAAAATGAACCCGGAAAAGGTGTCATATTCTCTGGATTCGCGGATATGCATGCCGGTCTTTTCGTTGACCTCCTCGATTTCCGATTTGCCCAAAACCACCCACTCCTTGGGCTTTTTACTGATGATGTGCGGCTCCTCTTTGTCGGTTTCGTCCCGGATTTCGCCCACCAGCTCCTCCAGTGCGTCTTCGAGGGTAATCAAGCCGGAGACGCCGCCATACTCGTCCACGATGATGGCCATGTGGTTTTTGCGGGTCTTGAACTGGTGCAGCATCCGGTCCAGTTTCTTGTTTTCGGGAACGAAATAGGGGGGTCGCATGATGGCCCGGACCTTCACCGGCGTCTCCGATGTGGCCTGGTGCATGAAGATGTCCTTGATATTTAAAATGCCCACGACGTGATCGATGTCGCCTTCGATCACCGGAATTCGGGTCAAACCGGATTCGGCGATAGCCTTGAAATCGAGCGGCGCGTCGGCATCCACCACAAACATGTCGGCCCGTGGGGTCATGATCTCCGATGCATTGGTGTCGTCCAGATCGAAGACGTTGTGGATCATTTCACGCTCTTCTTCCTTGATTTCTCCCTGCTCCTCCACCACTTCAACAAAGGTGATCAATTCCTCTTCGGTCGCTGACGGCGTCTTGCTCATCCTTCCGGTTAAGCGGGGAATGAAATTGAGAAACACGATGATCGGGAAGAAGAGGATGGACATCCAGTAGATGGGATAGATCGTCATCTTGGCGAGGAGGATGTTGTTGCGGGTGGCAAAGGATTTGGGAATCACCTCGCCAAACACGAGTATCAGAAAGGTCATTATGCCGGTGGACAGTCCCACGGCATAATTGGCGGACATGTTGATGGTCAGTGATGTGGCGATTGCCGATGCGGCCACATTGACCACGTTGTTACCGATCAGGATGGTGGTCAGCAGCTTGTGGGGATCATCTTTCATGCGCTTGATCAGTTGATGAGACCGGATGTTCTCCTTGGCCATGTGCCTCGCGCGGGTCTGGCTGATGGAGAACAGGGCGGTCTCCGCGGATGAAAAAAATCCGGAGAGCAACAAAAGGATGAAAAGAAGAAAAAACTGATTCACCATCATCCGCTGACTCCTGCACCAGTGATGCGGTCCCGCGGATGACTATGATTCCGGTGGCTTAAATGAAAAATACGAGAAGCGAAACAAACACGGAGATTACCCAGGAATCCGGAACCTGGGCCGGGTAAAAAAGGGTCGTCCAACGTTATGGCCTTCCTCTTGAAATGGGAGATGAAGTCATGCGATAGTGGCCCTTCCCGGTAAAGGGTGGGACCGTTTTTCGGTGAGGTGTTGTCAATCGCTGCCTTAAGGTTAACGGATGCGGGCCGTACCTGGCCAATAAAGGTCTACTATAGCGTATTTTTTCAGTTTTTCAAGCCCCTATGCACACAAAATTGAATTCTGAGATCAGATTGCGGTTATCGAACCATGACTGACGGCTCTCTGATCGACGATTACATCAACGCATTCAAGGCTGCCAGCGCATTTGACGGCCAGGTGGTCTATCACCGTGAGTTAGCGCCCAGCGAACCCACCTTCGGGGAAACCCGAAAGGCTTGGCCGAAAGCGATTGACCACCTGCTCGAGGCCATGGGGATCGATCGGCTGTATGCCCACCAGGTTCAAAGCATCGACCGGGTGCGGGCCGGTATCCACACGGTAGTCGCCACCCAGACCGCCTCCGGCAAGACCCTGACCTATGCACTGCCGGTTTTCGAGACCGTTATTGAGGATCCATCAGCCTGCGCGCTGTTCATCTACCCCTTGAAGGCCCTGGCCCAGGATCAACGCAAAGCCATCAACAGCATGTCCAGTCACCTGCCAGACATCAACCTTCGGGCGGACATATACGACGGCGACACATCTGCCTACCGGCGCAAGAAAATCCGTGACAAACCGCCTCATATACTGATGACCAACCCTGAAATGGTTCATCTTTCGGTTTTGCCCTATCACGACCGATGGTCCGACTTGCTCTCCAGAATCCGTTTCGTGGTGGTGGACGAGGTCCACACGTACCGGGGAATCCTGGGTTCGCATATGGCCCAGGTATTCCGTCGCCTGCGACGAATGTGCAGCCATTATGGTGCAGCGCCCACCTTCGTGTTCACCTCGGCCACCGTTGCCAATCCGGACGAGCTGGCCACGCAGTTGACCGGGTTGAGCGTTGAAACCGTTACGCAGAGCACAGCCGGCAACGGGCGGCGTCACCTGATTATGATAGATCCGGCGGGCGGATCCTTGGCGGCTACGGTGATGCTGCTCAAGGCAGCCGTGAGCCGGGGACTTCGCACCATCGTTTACACACAGTCCCGTAAGTTGGCGGAGCTGCTGGCCATCTGGGCCCAAAACCGGTCCGGTGGGCTTGCCGACCGCATCAGTGCCTATCGCGCCGGATTTTTGCCTGAAGAGCGGCGCGAAATCGAATCCAGACTCGCATCCGGAGACCTGCTGGCGGTGATTTCCACCAGTGCCCTGGAACTGGGCATTGATATCGGCAGTCTGGATCTATGCATTTTGGTTGGATACCCCGGTTCCATTGTTGCCACCTGGCAGCGCGGGGGTCGGGTGGGGCGCAGCGGTCAGGACTCGGCGGTGGTACTGGTGGCCGGAGAAGATGCCCTGGATCATTATTTTATCAAAAATCCGGAGCAACTGGTGGTTCGTCAACCGGAAGCAGCCGTGATCAATCCCTATAATCCGGATGTCATGTCCCGGCATCTGGTTTGTGCCGCAGCCGAGCTGCCCCTGATGACCGGTGATCCCATGCTGGCACCTGAACCGATGAAAGCCTGCCTCCGGCATACCATCGCCTCCGGTCGGCTTTATCTGAGTGCCGACGGCACCGTCTGCTTTTCTCCGATGAAAAATCCGCACCGATTTGTGGATTTGCGAGGGTCGGGTGCCCGGTTTGCCATCATCGAGGCGGCCAGCACCACTCCATTGGGGGAAATCGATGGAATCCGCGTATACCGAGAAACCCATCCCGGTGCCATCTATCTGCATCGGGGGAAATCCTTTTTGGTGGAATCCCTTGACCCGGAGGTCCGTAAAGTCATTGTCGCGCCTGCCCGAGTCGATTTTCACACCCGCGTGAGATCTCACAAAGAAACCCAAATCCTGGAGATTGCCGACCAAAAGCCGGTATACGGAACCATGATGACCGTTGGACGCCTTCGGGTCACCGAGCAGGTTACCGGCTATGACCGAATTCAAACCCGAACCGGCAAAGTACTGGAACGGGTTCCGCTCGATCTGCCGCCCATGGTTTTTGAAACCCAGGGCCTTTGGTTTACGGTTCCGGAGGCAGTCACCGCATTGGCGGAAAAGGCCTGGATCCACGTCATGGGAGGACTGCATGCCCTGGAACACGCCGCCATCGGCGTCTTCCCCCTTCTGGTGCTCGCCGACCGGAACGATCTGGGAGGCATTTCCACCCCCTTTCATCCCCAATTGGAAAGTGCGGGCATCTTTATCTATGATGGATTGCCTGGAGGGACCGGACTCTGCACCCAGGCCTTCGTCAATGGCAACGGTCTGCTTGACGCCACCTTTTCGACAATATCCGAATGCCCTTGTGAAACCGGCTGTCCCAGTTGTGTCCATTCTCCCAAATGCGGTTCAGGCAACCGCCCGATCGATAAGGCGGGAGCGATCTTCTTGTTGAAGACGCTCATCTCCACTAAAGCCTCGCCCGCTCCCCCGTTCATTCCAGAACCGATGGTCGTCGAGGAGGTGAAGGCAACGGATGACGCCACACGGGTTGTGGATTCCATGCATAAGGTCATTCATTACGGGGTACTGGACATCGAAACCCAGCTGTCGGCCAAGGAGGTGGGGGGGTGGCACCATGCATCGCGGATGCGGATCAGTTGTGTCGTGCTTTACGATTCAAAGTCGGATAATTTCTTCGAGTTCGTCGAAGGTCAGGTTCCCATGTTGATGAATCACCTTCATGGGCTGGACCTGGTGATCGGGTTCAATATCAAACGTTTCGATTACCAGGTCCTCTCCGCATACACCGAGCTTGATTTACGGCAGATTCCTACCCTGGATATCCTGGAAAAGGTGAAGGACCAACTGGGGTACCGGCTCTCTTTGGACCACCTGGCATCGGTTACCCTGGATGCCGGAAAAACGGCAGACGGGCTGGATGCCCTGAGGTGGTGGCGGGAAGGAAAAATGGCAAAAATTCTTGAATACTGCCGATCCGATGTGGCCATCACCCGCGATCTGTATCGGTTCGGCCGAGAAAACCGATACCTGCTGTTTCAGAATAAAGCCAAACATATCGTACGGCTGCCGGTGAACTGGTGACGGTTCCGTAAAATGTCCGATATCTGCGTTACGCTTCATCCCTCGGGATAGAACATGAATGTTCGCCGTAAGGATTAATATCGATTTGCCGTTCGCTCACTCAAGCTCGCTATTGCGGCCCGCAAGCCTTGATCTCGACCCTTTTACGAAACCGTCGGAAGGGATTTTTTTTCAGTTTCATCACTGTTTCCACCGTGCTTTCATGCTACCCGGGGATCCAGGCGGCGGAAAAGGCCAGCAGAAACTGGGCGACGTAGTACAGGGGCAGTCCCACCACCCGGTTGACAGGGGAGCCGACCACGAAGCGCTGCCGGGCCACGAAAAGATCTGAGATATAGAACAGGATGGCGCCGGCTAACACACTGCCGCGGGCACGAACCGGGATTGTCGGATCACCGGCGATACCGAAGGCACCGCAAACCATAATACTGATGACCACGATATAGGCCAACACCGGGGTGCGCATATTTCCCAGGTGGGGTTCGAGCCGCGGCCAGACCAAGGCGGCCACAATCATTAAAAGAATAGTACCCACTGCCATTGCAGGGTTCACTGTGCCGACCACAAAAAAGGCGGTGGCGTATATCACGTGCCCCAACAGAAAGCTGACCAGCCCGAGAAGAAAGGTGCCGTGGGAACCGAATGCCAGCAGGATGTCTCCGCCCAGGCAGAACACCAGGGCAAGGAGGATAAGACCGGCAAAGCGCGCATCCTGGACCGGCTGCAGGGTCCAGGCAACGATGAACAGCAGGGACAGTGGTGTTTTGAACAGGAGAATCCATTTGGGCTTTTCCGTTTTTTCCGCGTTGACCAGCCCCACCAGTAGCACCACGGCCAGTCCAAGAACGAACCATATAACCATTAGAAAACCTTATATTTGTAAGTTGGACTTTGTTATTTACTCTTTTATACCAGCACGTTGTTGTTACCAGTCTGCCTGGGTGCAGATTGCATCGTTATTGGGGAGCATAGGGGGTCGGGTCGGGTACACCGGCATCGGCAAACCCGTTTTTGCGCAGGATACACGAATCGCAATCGCCGCAGGCCAGCCCTTGGGGCGTTGGATCGTAGCAGCTGTGGGTCAGCGCATAGTCCACACCCAGCGCGGTTCCTGTGAGGATGATCTCGGCCTTGGTCAGATCGATCAGCGGTGTGTGGATACGATACCGCCCCTTACCCTCGATGGCGGACTTGGTTGCCAGGTTGGCCATGGTTTCAAAAGCCAGGATGTATTCCGGCCGGCAGTCGGGGTATCCACTGTAATCCACGGCGTTGACACCGATGAAGATATCCCAGGCGCCCAGCACCTCGGCCCAGGCAAGGGCGTATGATAGGAATATCGTGTTGCGTGCAGGCACATAGGTGACGGGAATGGCTTCGGCCATAAGGGAGCCGCTGCGGGTTTTGGGTACGGCGATGTCGTCGGTTAGCGCTGAACCGCCGATCGGCTTCAGATCCACCCGGGTAACCAGGTGGCGTTTCACACCCGCAGCAGCAGCCACCTTTTCAGCCGCCCCGAGCTCGCATACGTGTCGCTGTCCATAGTCGAAACTGAGGCTGCAAATCGCAAACCCCTGGTCGGCAACCATGGCCAGCACGGTGCTGGAATCCAGGCCGCCGCTGGACAGTACCACTGCTATTTTTGTTTTAATCATTGTTGGTTTAATTAATTTATGTAATGTTTTGCATTAACTTTTTTTTGGTCGTCAAACCCCCCGCTCCTGATCCGGCCAGATCAACCGGTGCAGTTGCAACTGAAGCCGGGCCTCGATTCGGGCCTCAAGCATCCAGGTGGCCAGCCGATCCGGGGACAACCGGTCGGATACCGCCGAGAACAGGATGCGATCCGCCGGCAGGATCGCTGGTAAATGGGGCAACTGCTGCGTTGCGAAAAGAAAGTCGTCGTGATCGCCGATGACGAATTTGACTTGATCATGGGCGGTCAGCCGCTGCAGATTGGCTGTATCGTTTTTCATATGCTCTCCGCTGGACGGGCACTTGATGTCCATGATCCGGCTGCAGCGGCGATCCACCCGATCGATGTCCAGGGAACCGTTGGTTTCCATCAATAGGTGATAGCCGTCAGCAAGCAGGGCTTCCACCAGGGCCGGTGTATGGTTCTGGGCCAGGGGCTCGCCACCGGTTATTTCAACCCAGTCGCAACCAAATGTTGCCACTTGATTGACAATATGGGCCACGGACATGGCGTTGCCCTCATCAAACGCATATCGGGTGTCGCAATAGCGACAGCGCAGGTTGCATCCGGTCAGACGCACGAACACGCAGGGCAGCCCGGCATATACGGACTCGCCTTGAATACTGTAAAAGATTTCATTAACCGTAACGATCATGTTATTAATGACGCCATGCCGTTTTTTCAGCGCTGCGCACCAGCAAGCCATGTATAGCAAGGTGATTGGGGCAAGTAAACCATCCTCTGACGATACGATCGAGGTCAACCATGCAGATTTACCGTCTCAAAAACGTGATCCAGCCCTATGCCTGGGGATCGACAACCGCCATTACCCAGATGCTCGGTCAGCCTAACCCTACCCATCAACCCCAGGCGGAACTGTGGATGGGCACCCACCCCAAAGGCCCGTCCATAGTCGTTGCCGGGGACGATCGGGTCCCACTCCAGCAGTTGATCGACCGGCAACCCATTGACATTTTAGGCCAGTATGTCGTCAGGCGGTTTGGCCGTGCGCTGCCCTACCTGTTCAAGGTTCTGGCTGCCGCCCAACCCCTTTCCATTCAGGCGCATCCCAGCAAACGCCAGGCGATAGAGGGGTTTGATAGGGAGAATCGTGAAGGCAAGGCCTTGGATGCCCCGGACCGCAATTATCGGGATGACAACCACAAGCCGGAAATTATCTGTGCCCTGACGCCATTTTGGGGGTTGAACGGATTTCGGCCGTCAGCTGAAGCCGTTCGCCTGTTGACACCGGTATGCCCCCACGACCTCGATGATGCATTCAAGGATCTGAAAACGAACCCGGGCCAGGGGCTCAGGAATTTTTTCGAAGCCATGATGACAATCGCCGCCGATAAGCGCAGGGCCGTGGCCCAGGAGGTTCTGGATAAGGCCAGGCCTTTGGTGGACACGTCACCGCTCTACCAGTGGATGGTCGACCTCACAGGCGCCTATCCGGCGGATATGGGGGTCCTTTCTCCGGCGCTATTGAATCTGGTCTGCCTCGAACCCGGACAGGCCATGTATCTGCACGCCGGCCAACTCCACGCTTACCTGGACGGCGTTGGAATCGAGCTGATGGCCAATTCGGACAACGTGCTCCGGGGTGGGCTGACACCCAAGCATGTGGATGTGCCGGAACTGCTCAACGTTGTCCGGTTTGAGGAAACGTCAATTAAAATTCTCGACCCCAGGCCGGTGGGGCCGGCTGAATCCGGCTACGACTGCCCGGCCGAGGAATTCTCACTCACCGTCATCCGGCCCCCGATAGGTCAGCCATACGTTTCTCACTCCATCAGAAATGTCGAGATGCTCTTGTGTACGGCCGGAGAAGGATGGATTAAAGAGGGTGGTCAGGGGGTGAGTCTGACCATGAAAAAAGGGGACAGCTTCCTGATTCCAGCCGGCCTCCTATCCTATGCAATTGGCGGAAGCGTCATCGTTTACAAGGCGGCCGTCCCACAATTAAATCAATAATTATCCACATCCCGGGCAAATGCGTCGAAACCTTTTTCCCGAAGGAAGGTTGAGATCAGGGCGGCCAGCGCATCGGCCGTATCCACCCGATACCGCCCTTTATCATCTGTGCCGGCCTTCATTTTTGAATTGGCCACCACCGTCTGCAGTGATGCCGCGGATAATTCAATATTCACGTGAACCCTTATCAACGGGCTGCTTTCCGACATGATTAAACCTCGCTCGTTGCCGGTTGCTCCGGTCCTGGCTTTTCAATGGTTAAGATGCGGGCGATGGACAGCGTTCCCAGATCAGGATGGGGCTGAACGGCTCCGGCTGCCTGGGGAAGGTCTGAGAGCCGGGTGAAAAAATTACGCAAGAATCGGCCTTGGCGATCAATACCCACAACCACCTGGTCGATGAGCTTTCTGGGCAATTGGGAGACTGCATTTCTCGTAATCCAGATCTCCCCTTTGCCGGCAAGGGCGGACAGGTGAGAAGACTGATCAAACGTCCCGCCGGGGATCGAGGATTCCATGCAGCCGGTCGGTACCGAGGTCGTCAGTTCATCCGTGCCGTGGCTGATGCCCATGTTCATGCGGATCTCGTTCGCCCATCCCTGTTGCGCCTTAAGCTTTTCTTCCATCACTATCATCTGTCGGTTCATCCGGGTTGCGCAGCAGATGGCGCTGAAGATGGGGCTTCTTCCTGCGTTTTTAGTAAACAGGTAGTCGATTTGGGCACCACTGCATCCGGCTCGTTTGCCGCCGAAGGATCTGACAACGCCATCGCCTTCATCCCAGATTCGATGCATCAATTTGAAGAAAACCTCGGGGAGCATGGTGTCTGCGATGCGATGAGAATCGTTGAGCCGGACTGACAATATGCAGATCGCTTCTTTTTCATCTCCAGGCCCGATGTCGTTGACGGCAGATTCGGTTTCCGTGTGGGCAGTCACTGCAGTTTGCCATAGATCCTGTCGGAGCAGAAAGAGTGTCCCTTCCTTGAATTCCAAGCCAAAAATGCGCAGGGGTGATGGGGGGGTCACCTCCTTTTGCCCGATGATGCAGCTGTCTATCAAAAACGGGTGGATGACAGGGGTAAGGGCGGTCTCGTCGTCTGTGGTGGGGAGGTGATTCCTGGAGATGAAGACGGTTCCCCGATCAAACGTATCTTTGGCGGTGGAGCGGCGCAACAGGATATAGATAAATGAAAACAACGCCTGCCAATCGGTAATCGAATCCTTGATGGCCGGACTGAGCAGCAGGTCGAAGATATTGCCTGAGGGTGTGGAACCCAATTCCTGGGCCAGGGCATGGGAGAAGGCATCTGTGCCGCCAGAGTTCATCCACAGGACTGACAGTTTTTTGTCCACGAAAAACGACGGCGCTTCAATTTGGTCCGGAGACAGGGATAGTGGACCAAAAGTCGCTTGAGCGGATAGGGACGACTCACCTTCAGAATCGTTTGCACCGGCGAGTCCGAATCGATTGTCGGACGGTTCAACGGACGAGACGATGTCCGATGGCCGCTGATTCTGCGCAGGTTTGTCAGGCGCTTTGAATTGTTCTGCGATTTCATCCATGGGATGACCGGAAGGTCCGTTATGCTCTGACATGCGGGTTCGTTCCTGTGTGCGTTTGGCAGTGTATTGAGAACCGGTTATCCGGGAATTGGAGAAAATCGTCAAGGGAAAAAGATCGCCGAACGTCGCCCATTATACCCGCAATATTGGCATCGCATTGACAATCAACAGGTTATCTCCTAAACACCAAAGAGCAAAATTGTTGCCGCTAGTTTGACCGCGGACAGCGAGGTATTGAAAATGAACGAATACCAGCAGGAACAACTCGAAGCGTTGAAAACCGTCAGGCGCGGACTCGTACAACTCGGTGACGCAAAACGGATTGAACTAACCGAAACAATCCGTGATTACGTGCAATTCAGGCAATCGACCGACCACTTTTTAAAGCGACATTTCAATGACGTGTGCACCCATACCTGTTTCCTGAGCCGCACCAGCGCCTGCTGTTCCAAGGATGGCATCATCACTTTTTTTGCCGACACGGTGGTCAATGCGCTGTGTTCCACATCGGCGCAGTTGGATCGGTTGGAGACGGTTTTAAACCGGACGAACAGTGGCCACCGATGCGTCTATCTGGGCAGCCATGGCTGCATGTGGACGCTTCGGCCGGTAGTATGCGCCATGTTTCTCTGCGACCGGGCCATGCAGGCCGTTTTCAGCGATGACCCTGAAGCGAGAAGGACCTGGGAGTCGCTTCGCCGGCAGGAAAAATCATTCAAATGGCCGGATCGGCCGGTGCTGTTTGATTCCCTGGAAAAGCTGTTTCTTGATCTGGGTTGCCACTCCACGCTCATGCACTTGAACCTGAGCCCGGGCCTGCTGAGAATAAAAAAAAAGGCCGGGGTCATATAGAATGCAGGCGACCCGATCAAAATGGGCCGCCTGAACAAGGTTTTATCGGCCACCGTCTGTTAGTCGGTATCCTGCGCAATCATTTTGCGAATGACGCAGGGAAGAATCCCGCCGTTTTCAAAATATTCCACGTCCACCTCGGTATCCAGCCGAGAGATGACCGTAAAATTGATTTCGCTGCCATCTGCCTTGACGGCCTTGACGGCCAGCGGCCTGCGGGGCGTCATGCTGCCGATCCCGGAGATGGTGAAGGTCTCCGAACCATCCAGCCCGAGGCTTTGCGCGCTATCACCGTCGGAAAAAACCAGGGGAAGTACCCCCATGCCTACCAGGTTATTGCGGTGGATGCGTTCATACGACTGGGCGATGACCGCCTTGATGCCCAGCAGGGTGGTACCCTTGGCCGCCCAGTCCCGGGAGGAGCCGGTGCCGTATTCCTTGCCGCCCAGTACGACCAGCGGGGTGCCTTCACGCGCGTAGGCCATGGCCGCATCGTAGTTGGTCATTTCCGTCTTTTCGGGATATTTCAGGGTGAAACTGCCCTGCTTGGGGGTCACCAGATGGTTTTTGATGCGGATGTTGCCGAAGGTCCCGCGCATCATCACCTCATGGTTGCCCCGGCGGGAACCGTATGAATTGAACTGGTCCGCGGCAACGCCGTTTTCGATCAGGTACCGGCCTGCCGGATAGTCCTCGGGAATGGCACCGGCGGGTGAGATGTGGTCGGTGGTAACCGTGTCCCCCAGCAGCAGGAAGCAACGGGCGTCGATGATATCCCCCGGTTGCTGTGGGTTCAGGGAAAATCCTTCGAAGTAGGGCGGGTTTTTAATGTAGGTGGAGGCATCCTTCCAGGCAAAGGTGGTGCTTTGGGCAACCGTTAGGGCTTCCCAGAAACGATCACCGTCAAAGATGCGTGCGTATTCCTTTTCGTAAAACGCTTTTTTAACGTGGGTTCGGGTCAGTTCGTCGATCTGGTCGTTTGACGGCCACAGGTCTTCCAGGTAAACGGGCTGGCCATTGGGATCGATGCCCACCGGCTCCAGGGACAGATCGATATCCACCCGGCCGGCCAAGGCGAAGATGACCACCAGCATGGGTGATGCCAGGAAATTGGATTTGATGTTCTGGTGGATGCGGGCTTCGAAATTGCGGTTGCCAGAAAGTACGGCGGCCACGTTTAAATCGTTTTTCTCGATGACACTTTCGATATCGGGATGCAGGGGACCACTATTGCCGATGCAGGTGGTGCAGCCGAAGGCGGCCAGATGAAAGCCCAGGGCGTCGAAGTAAGGCACCAGGCCGGCTGCCTCCAGATAATCCATGACCACTTTGGATCCCGGCGCCAGGGAGGTTTTAACAAAGGGTGGCACCTTGAGGCCTTTAGCAACCGCGTTCTTGGCGATGAGGCCGGCCCCCATGAGCACGTGGGGGTTGGAGGTGTTGGTGCACGAGGTGATGGCGGCAATGACGATGTTACCGTCACCGATTTTTATCGGCCGGCCATCGAGTTCCATGTCGAACTGGCGTTGGGTCACCGGGTGGCAGCGTTTGGCGCGCACGGTTTTGCATCCGGATTCATCGTGAAATTCAGATATGCGCTTGACTTCGGCATCCCGGTCGTATTCGCAGCCGAGGATATCGGCAAAGGTTTTTTTGAGATTGGGCAGGGAGATGCGGTCCTGGGGGCGGGCAGGGCCGGCCACCGATGGCTGGACCGTCGCCAGATCAAGCGTCACCACCTGGGTGAACGCCGGATCCGTTTCACCGGTGTAGAACATGCCCGTGGCTTTGGTGTAGGCCTCGACCACCCTTGCGCGGTCGCCTCTGCCGGTCAACTCGAGATAGTCAAGGGTCTTTTCGTCGACCGGGAAAAATCCCAGGGTGGCCCCGTATTCCGGGGTCATGTTGGCAATGGTGGCCCGATCGGTCACCGACAGGCTTTTCATGCCGGGACCGAAATACTCCACAAACTTTTCGACCACATTGATTTTGCGTAGCATCTCGGTGATGGTCAGAACCATATCCGTGGCGGTGACACCTTCTTTCAGGGTGCCGTTGAGCTTAACGCCGATCACCTCGGGGATGGACATGTAGTAGGGCTGGCCCAGCATGACCGCTTCGGCTTCGATGCCACCCACGCCCCACCCCATGACGCCGATGCCGTTGATCATGGGGGTGTGGGAGTCGGTGCCCACCAGCGTGTCCGGATAGGCGATGGTTTGGCCGCCCTCATCCTGGGTGATGACCACCCGGCCGAGATTTTCCAGATTGACCTGGTGGCAGATGCCCGAATTGGGGGGCACCACCTTGAAATTGGCAAAGCTTTTCTGAGCCCACTTGAGCAGTTCGTAGCGTTCGCTGTTGCGGCTGTATTCCAGCGCTACATTCTTTTCCAGGGCGTCGTCGGTGCCAAAGTAGTCCACCTGGATAGAGTGATCCACCACCAGTTCCGTGGGAACCAGGGGATTGACCCGCGCGGGGTCCTTGCCCATGGCCTTGACCGCATCGCGCATGGCCGCCAGGTCCACCACCGCCGGCACGCCGGTAAAGTCCTGCATGAGCACGCGTGCAGGGTGATAGGGGATTTCCACCGGCGACTCATAGGTTTTTTGCCAGCGGACGATATTGGCCAGGTCCGCTTCCGTGACCACCCGGCCGTCGAGCTTGCGCAGCAGGTTTTCCACTATAATTTTGATGGAAAAGGGCAGATTCTCAACGGATGCCCCAGTGTCGGCGGCAAACTGATTGAAATCAAAGAACGTGACGGTTTTTCCATCGACTTTAAGCGCCTTTAAATAATCCGTGTTTTTCATGGCAAGGTCCTTTTCGGGGTTGAATGGAACTCGAAAATGATCGAATGAACAAAAAAGGAACGAATGGTCCGGAACGATATTATTCTGGAAATGGGATACCATAACGATGAGTCAGGTTATTCTAAAGTAAAGAAAATCGATTGGCAGGGCAAGAAAAAAAACGGAAGAAAAACGACCGACAGAAAACCAGGGACCGATGCACGGGAATTCCAGAAATCTGTTTTAAACGTAACCATGAGTATTGGCCCTTGACAAAAATCCAACCATGGAACATGTGGAGGACCCCATTGAAAAACCGCTCAACCTAGTATCATTAATAATGATAGCGACGTGTTAATCTGGACCTTGCTTGGGATTTGAAAATTGTAATTTGGAATTTATTTAGAAATTGGTGCTTGTTATTTGTGATTTTCAGTTTGTCCGGGATAGTTTCGGCAGATATAAGGAAAAACATGACCGTTAAGAAAAAACAGATCATCGAATGTGACGTCATCGATGTGGCCTTTGGTGGAAAGGGTCTGGCCAAGATCGACGGCTTTGCCGTATTCATCGATCAGACCGTTACCGGTGACCGGGTGGCCGCCCGCATCATCAGAAAAAAGCGCAACTACGCCGAAGCCGTGGTGCAGGAGCTGCTGACACCATCGCCCCTGCGTGTGGATCCACCATGCCCCTACAGCGGATTTTGCGGCGGCTGCAAGTGGCAGTTCATCGACTACCCGCACCAGTTGGACTTGAAACGCCGCCACGTCGCCGAATCCTTGGAACACATCGCGCTGATGAGCGGAACATCCGTTCATCCGACGCTGCCGTCTGACACTATTTTCGGGTACCGCAACAAAATGGAGTTTTCCTGCTCGGACCGGCGCTGGCTGATGCCTCAGGAAATGGGCAGCGGCGCGGATATCAGCTTCGCACTGGGGCTGCATGTGCCCGGTACCTTTCATAAGGTATTGGATACCCGGGCATGCCTGCTGCAACCGGAAGCGGGAAACCGCATTCTGGATGACGTGCGCACCTTCATGCGTGCGTCGGACCGGCCGGTTTACGGGCTTCGAAGCCATGAAGGCTTCTGGCGATTTCTCATGCTGCGGCACTCGGCGGCCCACGACCAATGGATGGTCAACATTGTTACAGCCAGCGAGGATCACGACGCGGTCATGCCACTGGCCGATACGATCATAGACGGGTTTCCCGAAGTGGTCTCCGTGGTCAACAACATTACGGCCAGGCGCTCGAGCGTGGCCATTGGCGAGCGGGAAATCCACCTGGCCGGCAAACCAGTGCTGACTGACCGGATCGGCGGATTCGAGTTCGACATCTCAGCCAACTCCTTTTTCCAGACCAACACTCGCGGTGCGCAAAAACTTTACGAAATCGTCGGTCGATACGCGGCTCTCAAGGGACACGAGAAAGTGCTGGATCTATATTGCGGCACCGGAACCATCGCCATCTGCCTGGCCAAACAGGCCGGCGAAGTGATCGGCCTGGAACTGGTTGAGAGCGCCGTGGAGGATGCCCGCAAGAATTGTCGCATGAATAGCATCGACAACTGCCGATTTATCCTTGGGGATATCAAGGACACCCTGAAAACCATCGATACGGCACCGGATCTGTTGGTGATCGACCCCCCACGCGCCGGCATGCACAAACATGTGGTCAAACAGGTGCTCAGGCTGGGGTCGGAGAAAATTGTATACGTGTCCTGCAACCCGGCCACCCTGGCCAGGGATCTACTGGAACTCAAGGAGGTGTATGATGTTGAAGAAGTCCAACCGGTAGACATGTTTCCACACACCTTTCATATCGAATCGGTGGCCCGGCTGATTAAAAAAAGAGGTGTCTAACCGCGCTATCGAGCTGAAAATAGACTTTCATCCTTTCACACCTTCAGTATGTATGGCGGACAGGGGGTTAAAGGATTGACGGATTCGTATAAGAGTCCGATATCTGCGTTACGCGTCATCCCTCGTCACTGCGGAGTACCGTAAGTACGCTACCTACGTCACCCGCGATAGCGGTATTCTCAGGATGGAACATGAATGTTAGCCGTAGTGATGAAGGTCGATATACTGTTCGCTCGCTAAAGCTCGCTTTCGCGGCCCGCAAGCCTTGATCTCGAACTTTTTACGAATCCGTCGGAAATGCGACTTTTTACGAGTTTATCAAAGGATTGGATGGTATCGATGTGTCACCGTGCGCCGATGCTTTAGCAGAACCCATCGAATTGGAAAAGAGTTGTTAATTCAAGTTAACTGCGTTAATGAATTCAGCGGTAATGACGCAATCCCGGATCAGATAGTGCCTGCTAATGGGGCGCCGCTTATTTTGCATTTCGCCGTCTGCATGAATCAACGTTTCCACATTCTATTCCAGCCGATGCCTTCGGTACAACGACAAATTGAACACGCAGGAGCCCAACCATGTCGACGTTTCAGAAGCTACGCAAAGAAGAGCGCGAAACACGCAAAAACCTCATTGTCAATGCCGCCATGGATCTGTTCAGTCAGAAAGATTTTCACAAGATCGGTATGCGGGATATTGCTAAACGGGCCGGCATTTCAGCTGCTGCAATTTACCGCTATTTCCCCAGCCGGGATGATGTTTTCGTCGAGGCCCTGGTTTGCCACATGAAAGTGGTGGAGGAGTTGTTTGAAAAAAAGGTGAAGGCGGGGCAAACATCCTTGGAGGAACTGGCCATGGGAAGCGTGGACTACCTTTTGGAGAATGAATCCGTGTTCCAGATGATGGGCCATTTCATGATTACCGGACAGATCCAGCAGAAGGCATTGGATCGGTATAACACAATGCAACGCAATTTTCTAAATATATTGGAAAAAGTAAACAATCAAACCGATATCGGTATGAACAATCGTCTGGTAACCCATGCCATATACGCATCGGTTACCGGGGTCGTCATGTCCTTCAAAAACTACCCGGGTCGTTCGCCCGAGGAGATCAAGCGCCACATTCACCGGTTGGTCCGCATCATCAGCAGTGTCTTCTCGACAGGGAACATTCCAGAAAGCCTGCGTGAAATGCCGGGGCAGGATATTACCAAACTTCATAGCGGTTGATATTCAACCATTCCGACCTGAAAAACGATCCGCTGATTCAGGCCCAGAACGAAACAGGATCCCTTATGATCGTCGAACGCTGGATATTACTGGTTTCGATGTCGCTGGCAGTGATGGCCTGCTCGCCAAGACACCTGGTGGTAAGCCAGATTGCTGATTTGGTAGACCACGGAATTACTGCATATGAGCGTGATGACGATTTGGATCTGATGGAAAAGGCGCTCCCGGCCAATATTAAACTGCTTGAAACCGTGCTGGCGAACTCGCCCGATGATCGTCAATTGCTGACGATGTTGTCCCGGATGTATGCCAGCTATGCATTCGGTTTTGTGGAAACCCGGCTTGATGAGACGACTTATCTTGTCGATTCTTCGGACAGCAGGGTACGAGAGATGGATTTGTTGAAAAATCAGGTGAATCGATACTACGAAAAGGGTGTCGGTTACGCTCTGATGGCATTGGAAAAGAGTACACCGGGTGCGATGGATGCATTCCGAACGGTCGACACCATCACGCCCTATCTGGACAAACTGGGCAGGGTGGAAGTGGCCCCGCTCTTCTGGTATGGATTCAGCCTGGGAGCCTGGGTCAACCGCAACCTCGATTCTGTCCGGGCCGTATCCCAGGCACATGTGGCTCGCAAGGTCATGGAGCGGGTGCTCGAACTGGATCCTGCGTATAACCATGGGGGCGCGCATCTTTTCCTGCTGGTTTATTTCGGTTCCCGGCCGCCCATGATGGGGGGAAGCCAGGACAAGGCCCTTGTCCATTATCAACAGTTGAAAACGATCACCGGAGACCATTATCTTCTACCGGATCTATTTTATGGTCGCTTCTGCCTGTATCAACAACAGGACCGGGAGGGATTTATCGACATGATGCAGCGAATCATAGACCATCCCGCCAGCGAGAATGAGGTGTCCTTGTACAATGCCATTGCCGGTCGCCGGGCGGTTGCATATCTGGCCGCAGTGGATACCCTGTTCGAATAGACCGTGCACAATCAATTGACCCATTGACGCTTGAAACCCACTCAACCAATGAAACGAATTCAACCAATTAGACTAATTGTTACGCTGCTCGCCATGGTTTCCCTGGTGGTGTGCGCTTTTCCCTGTGTCGGGTTCGCTGGTCCGACTGAGATAAAAATTGCCGTGGTAATGCCCGAGGGCAGCACGTGGACCCGGACTCTGCATGAATTTGCCGATGCGGTAAAAAAAGAGACCGGCGGCGATGTGGCAATTAAAATTTATGCCGGCGGGGTCAGCGGTGACGAGGTGGATGTCCTGAGAAAAATGCGGGTCAACCGCCTCCATGCCGGCGGATTCTCCGGGGTGGGGTTGGGGCTCGTTCTGCCGGAGATACGGGTTTTCGAAGCGCCTTTGCTGTTTAACACCTATGAAGAGATCGATTACGTCAAGGAAAAGATGTTCGATGACTTCGCCGGCCGGTTTGAAAAAAAGGGGTATGTCCTGCTGGGGTTTGCCGAAGCTGGATTCGTTTACCTTTTTTCAAAACAGCGCATCGACACGATGGACCGCCTGAAGCAAACCCGGATGTGGGTGTGGAAAGGGGATCGGGTGGCGGAAAATTTTCTGGACGCCTTTGGTGTGCTGGGCTACCCCCTCCAGCTTGTGGATGTGAATACCGGACTGGAGACCGGGATGATCGATTCGTTTTATTCTCCACCGCTTGCATCTGTTGCCTTCCAGTGGTACGCGAGGGTGAAGTACATGCTCGATTTTCCCATGGTCAACTCTACCGGCGCCCTGTTGATGAACAAACGAACCTTCTACGAACTGGATCCCGAGAACCGGGATATCGTCAGCCGGCTGGTCAGGCAATACGCTGCAAGACTGGTCCGGTTAACCCGTAAGGACAACGCCGAAGCCGTTCAGGTGCTCAGCGAAGCGGGTATTACCCTGATCCCGTCCACACCCGAACAAACTGCTGCATTCAAACGAAGCGCCGAAAAGAATTATGAGATGAGCATACCTTCCCTTTACTCAAAAGAACTGTTCGATCAGGTTCGTGGATTGATCGCGGAGCACCGGGATCGGGTAAAGTGAAACCATGATCAAAGCCATCAAGCGCGTGGACGATGCACTGGCGCTGTTCGAAAAAAGCGTCATCGTCCTTTGCTTTTCACTGCTGGTTTTTTTTATCATTTTTAACATCCTTTCGCGCAATCTGTTTCATCTGCCGTCCCATAAAATTTTTGAGGCCGGCCCCAATCTGGTTCTTTGGCTGGCCCTGCTGGGCGCATCGCTGGCCCTGAAGCGGCAGCGGCACATCCGGCTCGAACTGGTCCTGCGCTATTGCAGTGACCGCATCCGGTTGTGGGCTGCCGTAGCGGTGAATCTGTTTGGCGCCCTGGTGATGGGGATCCTTCTGGTCACCTCCTTTGAATTCGTTAAAAATGAAATCGCCATGTTCGGCGACTGGGGCCGGCTGTCCATGATCTTCCCCTTCTTTTTCAGCGTGGCTGCGTTTCGTTACCTGGCCGCGCTGCTCTACCGGTTTGCGTCCTCGCCAACGGCAGAAACAACCCAGCGAACCAAGCCGACCCGATGAATCCACTCACCCTTGCCATCGTTGTCATTCTGGTCCTGGCGCTTCTGGAAACGCCCTTATTTACTATCATTGCCGCTTTGTCCATTGCCTGTCTCTACCTGGTGGAGCATGATTGGTTGGCGCTTCAGACCATTCTCATCGAAATGAACCGTCTGGGTGCCATGCCCGTGTTGGTGGCGCTTCCGTTGTTCACCTTGGTGGGTTGTCTGCTCACCGAGACGCGGTCGCCTCAGCGCATCATGAATTTCCTCGACGCGCTGATGGGATGGCTGCCCGGCGGACTGGCCATGGCGGCCCTGTGCGCCTGCGCTTTTTTCACCGCTCTGACCGGTGCCAGCGGCGTGACCATCGTGGCGCTTGGCAGCGTCCTTTATCCGGTGATGCGCGATAAAGGATACGGTGAAGAGTTTACCCTGGGCCTGTTGACCACCTCGGGAAGCCTGGGGCTGCTTTTTCCGCCAAGCCTGCCCATCATCCTTTACGGGGTTGTTGCCCAGGTGGACATCGGCAACATTTTCAAAGCGGCACTCGTTCCGGGCCTCCTTCTCATCGGGGCGCTTTGCGTCTACGCCTTTTTCAAACAGCTGGCAGCCGGCCGTCGGCGGAGCGTCCACAGCGGTATTTCCGTTAAACGGGTGAAAGCCGCCTTTTTAGACGGTATCTGGGACTGGCCGGTGATCGGCATCATCCTGGTAGGCGTGTACGGTGGGTTTGTCACCATCGCGGAGGTGTCTGCCGTTGTGCTGATCTATGTGGTCGTGGTGGAGTGCTTCGTCTTGAAAGAGATCTCTTTTTTCAATACGCTGCCGTCGGTTATCGTTGAAAGTGCGGTTCTGTCTGGCGCCATTATCGTCATCCTTGGGGTCGCGTTGGGATTTACCGGTTTTTTGGTGGATCAACAGATTCCCAATCAGATCCTCGAATGGTTGACCGCATTGAGCGACAGCAAACTGCTTTTTCTGGCCGGATTGAACCTGTTCCTGCTGGCGGTGGGTTGCATCATGGATATTTTTTCAGCCATTGTTATCGTGGTTCCCATTATCGTTCCCATTGCCCTGTCATACGGCGTCGATCCCATCCACCTGTGTGTCATTTTTCTGGTGAACCTTGAGATCGGCTACTCTACACCGCCTGTGGGCATCAACCTGTTCATTTCCAGCCTGAAATTCGAAAAACCGGTGACCTTGCTATACCGGTCGTCATTGCCATACTTGTTGATTTTATTAGGGGTGTTGATCGTCATTACCTATTTTCCCTGGCTGAGCTTGTTTTTTATTTAACCTCGAAGGGTGTCTGTCGAACCCACCTTGTTTTTAACCGGTCATACTACGGGATTTTGAAGCATGAACATGCACGATGATCTTGACAAAAGCCGCACCCGGCTGAAAAAAGAGGCCACAGCTCTTCAGAAGATGGGGGAAAAACTGGTTTTGCTTTCGGACGACCAGCTGGGCCGGATGGATTTGCCCACGCGTTTACTGGAAGCCATCCAGACTGTCCGAGCGATAAAATCCCATGGGGCCCGGCGGCGTCAAATGCAGTATATCGGCTCTCTGATGCGCAGCGTGGATGCCGAACCGATCGAACAGGCTCTCCTATCGATCGAACAGGGCGCCTATGGGCAGGCCAGAGCCTTCCATCGGATCGAAGCCTGGCGGGACCAACTGGTTGACGGAGACGATGACGTCTTCCAGGAAATCCTGGACACCTTTCCAGATGCGGATCGCCGTCGCCTGGGACAACTGGTGCGCAGCGCCCGCAAAGAAAAGGAAAAAAACGCACCGCCGAAGTCCGCTCGCAATCTCTTTCGTTATCTTAAATCGTTGGCTGCCGGGAAGTGACATCAGACAGGCGCTAGAACGCGCCCAGCTGACACTTCGAAATTTTGACTTTCATGGCCTCGCAGGCCGATGATACTTCCAGTCGCGTCAGGCTCATTTTTTTTGCCAGATCCCAGGCTGCCAGACAGGTGATGCTGTCGCCCTCCATGGCCTTGCGGATAGAAGTTTTGAGGGGTTTTGTCACCATGGCCGCCGGTTTTACCGCTTTTTTATTTTTCGTATCATAACCGAACAGCCCCAGCTGGCATCGGCGGATCCGTTTTTCCAGCAGGTCGATGTTCACGCCCACTACCTTCGGGGAGTTGGCCTGTTTTTTGGCAATGGCATGGGCTGCCACGCAGGTGATACGCCCCTCTTTTTCCCTACCGGCAATGGCGTCGGCAATAGCCTTGTCGATTTTTGCGCCGGGATGTTTGGCCCCGTAGTGTCCGGCATCTTCGTGTGCCATGGAAAACCCCTTTTCGCTAAGTATGGTGATCGATCGGTGGTAACGATGTACCACGGTCTAAGTGCCCAGTTTGCGCGATGGGCCACGTTTTTTCATCGGTTACTACATTATCGCTTGTTTTTAATTCCGGCAAGTACCCAGTTGAGACTCCATCCGACCACAACCGGTCCGATACCCAGCGTGGCAAAGGGCATGAGGTTCTGCTGCCAGGGCTTGAAGTAAAACGCACAGGCAAGCGGCCAAAGGATAGACAAAATGATGGCCAGTCGTAGCGTCCAGGAAAGCTTGAGGGGCGCACGGCGCAGCACTACCTTCGGGGGGGCCGGTCTCGGTTTCATCATCCGGGGAATCAGGAATATCCCCGAAATGACAAGGACGATAACCAGAATTTCCTGTATTCCTGAAAACATGGGCACCTTCGCCGGTTCATGCTGCCGAGTGGGTTGCAAGGGGCATTTGGTGTAGCATAAACGCAAGGGTTAGGCAAACATGGGGACATGTCCAGCGGCGAAAAAAGGATTTCCGCACAGGCAACGCCTGATCAACGGTGGTTAGGAAAACAAGCCGCCCTGTGATATATTTTTGCGACGATTAACGCTGTGCGAGGAGTAGCTAACCATGAGGCTTGACAACGACGGCCTGTTTCATCCGCTGATCAATCGATGGTTCGAAACCCAGATCGGTCGACCCACCCGGATTCAGGAGAAGGCCTGGCCGCTGATTGCATCCCATGCCCACGTGCTCGTTACCGCACCTACCGGCAGCGGGAAGACCCTGGCTGCCTTTTTATGGGCCCTGGACCAGCTCATCCGCCAGCGGTGGAGAACCGGACAGACACGGATCCTCTATATCTCCCCGCTCAAGGCACTGAACAACGATGTCCAACGCAACCTGATTCGACCACTGACCGAGATCCGCCGGCTGTTCGAAAAAAACGGGCTGCCTTTTCCTCCGATTCGGGTGCTTACCCGCAGCGGGGACACCCCATCACACGATCGACGGCAGATGATCCGGCGTCCCCCGGAAATTCTGATCACCACCCCGGAGAGCCTGCACCTCATGGTTTCTTCCAATGGCGGGCGATCCATGCTGGGTCGGATTCGAACGGTTATCCTGGATGAAATTCACGCAGTGGTGGGCAACAAGCGGGGATCCCTGCTCATTTCAGCCGTGGATCGGCTGGTTCCACTTTGCGGTGAATTTCAGCGTATTGCGCTGTCGGCCACAGTCAAACCCGAAGGCGTGGTTGCCGGTTTCGTCGGCGGATTCACCATTGACCGCGACGAGGCCGACCCCCGGTATACCCCGCGGGAGGTGAAGCGCTGCGGGTCTAGCCGGCAGCATCAGGATTTAATTCATGTACGGATTCCGGATGCGGTCATGACCAGAGACAGTGCCCGCAGTGTATGGGAGGATCTGGCTGATCCATTCAGGCAGACCATCCAAAATAATCGCTCGACGATCATCTTTACCAATTCGCGGCGGCTTTGCGAAAAACTGGCCTTTCTGATCAATGCCGACCAACCCGACCCCATCGCATACGCCCACCACGGTTCACTGTCCAAGGAGCTGCGCCTTGAAGTGGAACAGCGGCTCAAAAAAGGCGACCTCAAGGCCATTGTGGCCACCGCCTCGCTGGAATTGGGCATCGATATCGGATCGCTGGACCACGTGATCCTGGTACAGTCGCCCCCATCCCTATCCTCGGCGGTGCAGCGCATCGGCCGGTCCGGCCACGGGGTAGGGGAGGTCAGCCGGGCCACCCTCGTTCCCACCCATGCCACCGACAGTTTGACCGCAGCAGTGCTGGCCGAAGCCGTGATGGCAAGAGATATCGAACCGGTGCGGCCGATTGAATGCCCCCTGGATGTGTTGGCCCAGGTGGTGGTCTCCATGACGGGCGAACAATCGTGGAATGTCAACCTGCTCTTCAACGAATTACGCGCCTCCTATCCATTCCGCGGCCTTCGGCGTCAGGCCTTCGATCTGGTCGTCGACATGCTGGCCGGTCGATACGCCGCCACCCGTATCCCCGCATTGCGGCCGAAAATCGCCTTTGACCGACTGGACAACACCGTGACGATCCGAAAAGGGGCTCTACTGACCCTTTACACCTCGGGCGGTGTGATCCCCGATCGCGGTTATTTTGGCCTGCGCCATAAAGAGACCGGGGCCCGTATCGGCGAGTTGGACGAAGAGTTTGTCTGGGAGGCCAAAACAGGCCAGACCTTCACTCTTGGAACCCAGAACTGGCGCATCCACCGGATTACCCACAACGATGTCTTCGTCCGGCCGGCCAGGCCCAAGGCAATGGCGCCGCCGTTCTGGTGGGCCGAGGAGACGGATCGGGATTTCTACCTGTCCGACAAGATCGCCCGCTTTCTGGAGACCGCCCAGAACCGGATGGCGGATCCAGGGTTTGTGGATCAATTGACGTCGCGCTACTGCATGGACGGCGATGGGGCTCGATTTCTAATGGCGTTTTTGAAACGTCAGCAGGAGAAAACCGGCTGCCCGCTGCCACATCGTCACCACGTGGTGGTGGAACGGATTCCGTCGGGAAAGGGTGGGGCGCCAATTCGACAGATAGTCATCCATACTTTCTGGGGCGGCCGGGTCAATCGTCCGTATGCGCATGCGCTGGAGGCAGCCTGGGAAAAGCGCCATGGATATGCGCCATCGGTTTTTCCCACCAACGATGCCGTCTACCTGCTGCTTCCCCCGGACGGGGAAGCCGACGACGTCATGACACTGGTTTCATCCAATGAGGTCGAAGCGCTGCTCAGGGAACGGCTTGAGGGATCCGGTGTCTTCGGTGCCCGGTTTCGTGAGTGCGCCGCTCGCGCCCTGCTGCTTCCCCGCCGCCATTTCAATCAGCGAATGCCCCTGTGGCTGGCCCGACAACAATCTCAACGGCTGCTGGATTCACTGGGGCGCTTCCCCGATTTTCCGATCCTGCTGGAAACCTGGCGCACCTGTCTTCAGGACGAATTTGATATGGCGGCCCTGGGCCAGGTGCTGCAAGAGCTGGAGAGGGGTACGATTGCCTGGTCCGAGGTTCACACTGCGTCACCCAGTCCCATGGCCCTGTCCGGTTCATGGCGGCAGGTTAATCAATACATGTACGCCGATGACCGGCAACCGGGCAGGGTAAAAACCGGTCTATCCGGCGACTTGCTCGAGCAGGTGGTTTTCACCCCTGAATTGCGTCCCGCGGTTGATGCCGGAACGATAGCGGCCTTTCAGGAAAAGCGCCAGCGGCTTCATCCCGGCTATGCGCCGGACAATCCCGTGGAACTGCTGGAATGGGTCAAAGAACGCCTGTTGCTCCCGATGGCGGATTGGGAACGGCTCCTCCAGCGTGCCGTTGTCGACAGCGGTGCGTCACTCAACGATCTGATTGATCCGCTCCGTGAAAAACTCATCAAGCTGGTTCCGGACGCATCGACCGGTGCGGATCGGTATTTGATCGTCGCTGCAGAGATGGCCGCCGGGATTGCCGAAGCCTTCACCCCCCGCAGTACGAATTTCCGGTGGACGACCTTAGAGGGACATCCAAAGCGTATTGGCGAGATATCCCGTGCACATGATTGGGGCACCGCGCCGACCGTTGTGGAAATAGTGGCCCAATGGCTCAGATTCTACGGGCCCGTGCCTGCTGATTTCATCCAAAAAGAATTGGGCCTGGATAAAAAGACGGTATCCGGGGTCCTGTCGGATTTGATTGAGGCGCGTGCCGTCATCGCCGGGAACCTGATCCGCGGACAAGATGAGGCGCAGGTTTGCGATGCGGACAATTTCGACACACTGCTGCGCATGACCAGACGCCTGCAAGCACCGGCCATTGAAATCCGTGATGTCCGGGAACTCGCTGTGGCGCTGGCCCATTTTCAGGGGCTGACCCGACCGGGAGATTCCCTGAATGCCCTGGCGTCGTGCCTGCAGTCGTTGACGTGCCTGCCGCTTCCCGCAGCCCTGTGGGAGTCGGAGATCCTTCCCGCGCGCCTTGTCAATTACGATCCCCAATGGCTGGATCGACTGATGCAGGAATCAGCGCTGATGTGGGTGGGCCGGCATCGTCGGCAGATCGCCTTTTGTCATGAAGGCGACCTTGACTTGATGATGAGCGGCCATGGGGACCATCCGGAAAACACGATTGGTGAGGAGATGACGGTACCCGACGTGACTCGCCTGTTTCCAGACAGCCGTGCGAGGTACAGTTTGTCTGCACTCATGGGCGACCCACCCCAACCGGCACGCCAGGTGCTGCAGCAGTTATGGGCCGGCGTGTGGGTGGGAAAAGTAACCAACGATACCATGATTGCCCTGCGGCGGGGCTTGGCCCGGGGCTTTAAGACAACCGGTCCGTCAAATGACTGGATGACCGCCGGTTATGGATCCTTGGCCGGCTCCCGACGAAGCCGGCGCAGGAAACCCGGCCGCCTGTTGGAAGGTCCGGTGGGAAACTGGCATCTGATCGACAATCCACAGCCACCCGAGGGGTTGATGGAGGTGGAGGAGATCGTCAAAGACCGGGTGCGATTATTGCTGGACCGCTACGGTATCCTGTTCCGTCAACTGCTGTCCAGGGAACTGCCCGCATTCCAATGGTCCGCCATATTCAGGTCGCTGCGGCTCATGGAACTTTCCGGTGAGGTCGTCGCCGGCTGTTTTTTCAATGACATACCCGGGCTGCAGTTCGTGTCTAACCGGATGCTTCGGCTGCTCCGGGAAAAACTGCCAAACGATCGCCTATACTGGATCAGTGCCCAGGATCCGGCATCCATCTGCGGGTTGGGAATCGATGCCATCAAGGGCGAGTTGCCCCGGCGTTCGGCCGGCAGCCATCTGGTCTATATCGGCAGCCGGCTGGCGTTGGTTTCAAACCGGAGAGGCCGTGTATTGCATATCCATCTGCCGGTCGATCATGATCGGCTGGCCGACTGCTTTGGGTTGTTCGACCACCTGTTGGGGCGCCGCATCGATCCGCTTCGGTCCATCACCGTGGAGACGATCAACGGTCAAGATGCGCAAGACAGCCCGTTTATTGAAGTTTTGGGCCATCGGTTCGATATTATCACAGAGACACGCGCGATTACCGTATACCGACGTGTGG
The DNA here is from genome assembly GCF_033791525.1 of Desulfosarcina sp. Taxonomy (GTDB): domain Bacteria; phylum Desulfobacterota; class Desulfobacteria; order Desulfobacterales; family Desulfosarcinaceae; genus Desulfosarcina. The sequence goes on along the minus strand of NZ_JASJGN010000187.1, from coordinate 6,366 downwards.
CAACCTGACCGGGGGATTGAAGCATGGACACCCAGTGGCTGTTGCAGCTGCCGCAGCAGATGACGGAATCGGGAAAAAGCCTGCCCGCATCGTTGACCTTGCGCGCAGGGGATCGGTTGACCGCATCGGTAGTGGATGTGGAAAAGCACAACGACGCCCTGCTTTCCATCGGCCAGTTCAAGGCGTATGCCCGCCTGCCCCTGCCGGTCGTCACCGGCCAGGATATTCAGATCCGCGTGGAAGCCGCAGGAGAAAATCTTCGCCTGGTCATGGTGCCAAAAAGCGGCCAGGCGGCGACCATCAAGGATGGCGAGCGATTGCAGATTCACCTGTTCGAACCCATATCCGACAGGTCCTTTCTTTCCGACCATTTGCGGTGGCTGGTTCCCGGTGACTCACTTCAGGGACGCATTACCGGGTTCGAAAAAGATGGGCTGATGCTTGTGGATTTCGGAAAATTCAAGGCCTTTGCCAAAATCGACATCCCGGTTCACCAGGGTCAGGCCATTCCCCTCACCGTGGTAAAAAACGACAATGGCATCGCCTTTGCCATAGGTCCAAAGGCGCAAACCATCGGTTCGATCAATCTGCCTACTGCCACCGCGGTCGACGCAACAGCCAAAGAACAGTCACCGGCCCAACACGCGCAGCCGGACATGACGTCCAACCGACCAATTCAATCAGGGATGGTTCCGGCGGGCCCGTCTCCACCACCGACGGCTTCAGAAATGGCGGCGTTGAGAGAGCCGATTCAGCGGTTGCTCGAGGGGACGATTCAGCCTGAGAAAGGTCTTTCACCGTCGTTGTCCACCCCGATGAAAGGGGCGCTGATCAACCTGCAGCAGGCGCTGAGTCCGGCATCGCCAGCCGGCGATATGGCTGCGCTGGTGGCCAGGGTCAGGGATTTTGTCGAAAACTCAGGCGTCTATTTTGAAAACCGTCTGGGGCAGGCAATTATTGACCTTCAGGCCCGGTCCACGTCAATGACGCCGGCCGAATTGGCCCGGCAGCCGGTAATCCGTGACATCATGATCAACGACATGAAACCAAACCTGTTGATCCTGAAAGAATTTCTGGATGCGCAACCGCCGGATGCCCGCGGGGCGGACCGGCACATGCTGGAAACGTTAAAAAGTGTGGTTCAACGGGCGGTTTCCCACATCGAGCAGCAGCAGCTCATGGCTGCGGAAAAGCCGATGGATCCGGACCTGTTTCAGGCTTTTTCCCATCTGCTGTTTCTGACGGACACCCATCGCAATGCCCGCCTCAAGGTATACTACGCCAAAAGGGGGCGCGATGATGCCCACAAGAATCCCCGGGTTTCCCTTTTGCTGGACATGGACCGCATGGGAACGGTGCGCACCGATCTGTGGATGGTTGGCAAGGATCTGAACGTCACTTTTTTCGTCAAGGAAGCGGACGTTAAAGCGGCCATTGAAAGCGAACATCGCCGCATCGGAGAGATGCTCAACGATACCTTCAATACCGTTGCCGTCAGCGTGGTGGTCAACCAGAAAAAAATTGAAGAATTCGAAGGTGAAGATCTAACCCTTCCAACACGTCGGCAGGTGGACCTTAACATATGAACGACAGACAGATGAAAAAGGCGGCCGCCCTCAAATATGACCAGGCCACGAACATGGCTCCCCGGGTGGTTGCCAAGGGAAAGGGCCACATTGCCGAGCAGATTGTCCAGGCGGCCCGGGAAAACGACGTACCCCTCCTTGAAGACCGCAACCTGGCCAATGTGCTGGAGGCCATGGACCTGGAGGCTGAAATCCCGCCCGAACTTTTCCGGGCCGTTGCCGAAGTGCTGGTGTTCATATACCGGCTCAACGGCAAGTTATAGGCGTTAAGATAATCAATTTGGACAGCGTTATCGGTCGTCGCAGTATCACCCATAAGGCTTCCTCCCTATAGCCTTGCCAAATTAATTATCTTAACGCCTATATGATTTTTAGTCGAAAAGTGTCAATTGGCCAGTTTTAGGAGTTGGAATTGCCTTGGGGACGATTGCAGGCTGACCAATGGCAAGTGCCTCCGGCATTTCATAGGTAACCTGGTACTGGTTCTTCACCGTTTCTTGAATGGCCACGGGCAGTGGAATCATGAGTTCGACTTCCTGACGGGTGATTACCGGGAATCCGTAGACCTGGTTGGTGTGTTTGATGGTTTTGCTTGCCGCTTGACGGTTGCGGACAAATTGCAGATGCCCGTCAAACCGCTCGCCGATGCGGCGGCGACCCTGTTCGATCGCCGGTTGGCATCCTTGGTCAATCAACGGTTGGAAGGCCTTTTCCAACTCGAATCCCAGGCTGTTTCGGCCGGCTGCGGCTGCGGCAAACAGGGTGGTTCCGGTGCCCAGAAACGGGTCCAGCACCGTATCGCCCATGACCGAAAACATGCATATCAGGCGGTAGGCCAATTCAAAGGGGTAGGCACCGCTGCGTTTTCGCAGCTGTTTGTCGCCGGTTTTTTGCCTGGTTCCCTTCAGATCCATCCAGACATCGGAGAACCACTGGTTGCGCTCCTCCCAGAAAAAGGCGCTTTGCCGCCGGTTGGCTTTCTCCGCCTGGCTCTTGAACAGCCGTTTGTCTCCCTTGCGGAATATCAGGATGTATTCGTGCTCGAGGGTCACATAGGCACCGGGCGGCATCATGCCCGACCCCATGAACTTATTGGGTGCGTTGGTCTGCTTGCGCCACAGGATGTTGGGCAGGTTGGAAAACCCCAGCTTGAGCATGTGCGCGAGAATACGGCTGTGATTGGGGTAAAGGGCGAATTCGTCTTCAAGAGTCCGGGTGGCGTCCCCGATGTTGATGCAGGCGATGCCTCCGGGAACCAGGACCCGGTGGATTTCATTCCACACCCTGTCCAGCTGCCGGTGCATCAATTCAAATGCGGTCATACCCCTCTGGCTGTGAAGGGCCTTTTTGATTGCGGTGTGCTGACAAAACAACTCGTCCCACATCTCGATCATCGGGTAGGGCGGAGAGGTCACCACCAGGTGAACGTTTTGCGACGCGACATCGGACATTGTATTTGCATCGGCAAACCGGATGCGGTGTTCGGATATCATCGGGAATAAGGCTCCTTTATTATCCTTTTTTTGTCATGAAATGAGGCTTTTTTCAATACGGAGACCGTGGTATTTTGAAATTAAAATAATCGGAGACGTCTGACTCTCAACTCAGTTAGCGATGGCATGACCTGCGATGGCACCGGTGGATAAAAAAAATAGAAAATGGGTCTCCTTCATACTGGTGGCCACCGGAATTTTCATGTCCACCCTGGACAGCAGCATCGTCCATATTGCCCTTCCAGTCATCATGGAGAATCTAAACGCACCGTTCAAAACAGTTCAATGGATGGTTGTGATTTATCTGTTGACCATTTCTTCCACCCTGCTCGCGTTCGGCCGGTTGTCCGACATCAAAGGGAGACGATGGGTATACTGCTACGGGTTTGTCTGGTTTACATTGGGATCGTTGCTATGCGGCACCGCCGGTCAGGCGTCGTACCTGATTCTATCCCGCGCCTTCCAAGGAATCGGTGCCGCCATGATCATGGCCTGCTCACCGGCGTTGGTGGTGGATGCCTTTCCGCTAAAGGAGCGGGGAAAGGCCCTGGGACTGGTGGGTAACCGTTGTGGCCACGGGCCTGACGGCTGGTCCGGCGTTTGGAGGGCTGATTCTCCAGCATTTTTCCTGGCGGATGATTTTTTTCCTGAATGTTGCTATCGGTGCGGTAGCCGTGGTTGCCGCCTGGAAAATCCTTAAAGGAACCGCTGCGGAATCGGCGTCCCATGAGACCTTCGACTGGCCCGGCGTCGTTTTTCTGGCCGCAGCGCTCTTCAGTGTGTTGACGTTGATGCTGCACGTGGATAAATGGTCAATCGCATCTTACCGGATGATTGTTTTGACCGTGGTGGCTGTTGCCATGTCGGTGCTGTTTGTCCGGGCAGAACTGAAAACCGACTACCCCATTGTGGACACACATTTGCTTCAAAACCGATTTTTCATGGTATCGGTGATTTGTGCGGTCATTCTGTTCGCCGGATTGTTTACCATCACCTTTCTGATGCCCTTTTACCTGATGCGACCCGCCGGCCTCAGCGCGCAGACGGCTGGAGCCATCATGATGATTCCCTTCGGCTTTCTGTTTTTCCTCAGCCCCCTGTCAGGTTGGATAACCGACCGAGTCGGTTCACGGGCGCTCTATTTCGCAGGCATGGGCGGGTTGACTGCGGCCTTGTTTTCCTTCACAACCTTGGTCCCTTCCGCCGGCCTTTTTCCGGAAATCTGGCGCCTGGCTCTGGCCGGCGTCGGGGTGGCCCTATTCCTGCCGGCATACAGTGCCTCGGCAATGAGCGTGATCTCCATCCGTAAGCGGGGGATTGCGCCGGGGACGATTGCCGCCGCACGCAATTTTGGCATGGTCACCGGTGTGGCACTCTCGGGATTGATCTTCAGCCACACCTACACCCGGCTCAGTGGCGGCTTGAATGCCAATGTTTATGAGCCGACCCTTCAACCCGTTTTTATGAACGCCTTTCACTCGGCCATGTTTGCCGGTGCTGTGTGGGCCGCTGCCGGTTGGATACTGACCCTTTTCAGGGGGCGGGGAGATGCCCTGGACGTCCAATGACGGCCATGTCAGAACGAGACATTGTCCTGCATTTGATAGTCTCTGGAAGGGCGGGGCTTTGGTACCGTGAGAACAGGCGCCTTATCGTTGCGCTGCACCACCTTCCGGAACATGTAATCGGTTTTTTTCATTGCTGGTCGTTGGAAGCATAAATACTGATGGAACCGTCACTATTAGTTTAAGCTTGTTCCCAAAAAATGAAAAAAATTGGTGTTAACCTCTGAAAGTAATAGAAAATTGGGATTGATGAAAAGCGCATGATGTGTCTTGCACCTTGACTTTAGGCTTGAAATCAATAAAACATACCGTTTTGTTATTATTTATAGAAACGGATAGCGGCATAATCTGCAGGAGAAGGAGGAGCGAAAAGATGATCAAGGTGCTTGTCAGCGATGCTCTCGGCGATGCTGGGATTCAGATGTTTCGCGAGACAGAGGGAATCAATGTTGACGTAAAAACGGGGCTGACGCCTCAGGCGCTTAAGGAGATTATCGGCGGCTACGACGCGCTGGTGATTCGCAGCGCCACGCGGGTGACCAAGGAGATAATCGAGGCCGGGATAAAACTGAAAGTGGTCGGTCGTGCCGGCATCGGTCTGGACAATGTAGATATCCCCGCCGCCACCAAACGGGGTGTCGTTGTCATGAATACACCCACCGGCAACGTGGTCACCACCGCCGAACATGCCATTGCCATGATGATGGCCCTGACCCGGAACATCCCCCAGGGCACCCTTTCTTTAAAGGCCGGCCGCTGGGACAAGAAAAAGCTGCAGGGGAGGGAGGTGTTTAACAAAACCATAGGTGTCGTCGGTTTCGGAAAAATCGGTTCCATCGTAGCTGACCGGGCCAAGGGACTTCGCATGCAGGTGGTGGTTTACGATCCCTTTGTGGCGCCTGAACAGATCGAAAAGTCCGGTTTCGAAAGTGTGACCCTCGATGAACTCTACCAGCGTTCCGACTACATTTCGATTCACGTACCGAAACTCAAGGAAACGACCGGCCTGTTGAACAAGGCGGCCTTCGAAAAGATGAAAGACGGCGTGATGATCATGAACTGCGCCAGGGGGGGCATCGTCAACGAAGACGATTTGCAGGCGGCCATGAAATCCGGAAAGGTCGCCGGTGCCGCGCTGGATGTATTCGAGATCGAACCTCCCGGTGAGTGCCGACTGTTCGAGTTGGATCGGATCATCTGTACGCCCCATCTGGGCGCATCCACCCAGGAAGCCCAGACCAATGTGGCCGTGGCCGTGGCCCAGCAGATCATCGACTACCTGATCAACGGCACCATCGTCAACGCAGTTAATGTCCCCTCCGTGGCCGGGGACCTTTTACAAAAAATCGGCCCCTACATGGCGGTGGGCGATCGGATGGGGTGTTTGCAGGCCCAACTGGCCGACGGACCGGTCAAAGCGGTGACCATCGAATATACCGGCGATTTTAAAGGGATGGACATGGCCCCGGTATCCACTGCGATTCTCAAGGGACTGCTTACGCCCATGGTCAAGCATGCAGTCAACTTCGTCAACGCACCGGTGGTGGCCAAAGAGATGGGCATAAAAATCATTGAGTCAACCACATCGGAAGCCGAAGACTACACTCACCTGATAACCCTGCGGGTGACTTCAGAAGTCGGTGAGAATCTGGTTGCCGGCACCATCATCGGCCGAAGCGAATTAAAGGTGGTCAAGATTAACAATTTTCGCCTGGAACTGGT
>NZ_JASJGN010000186.1:0-40626 GCF_033791525.1 Desulfosarcina sp. | reverse complement strand
GCTTCTCCTTTATGCGGAGGCCAGTCAATGTAGGTTGCGTGATTAAATTCCAACCAGGCGCCTTGATACATTTTTGAATTGGCACCCATCCCTGGCAGTAGATAAATCATTTAGGAAGACCGATTATGTCGCTGCTCTCCGGCGCGAGGGTCGAGCGTCGGGAGCAGCAGTTTATTTGGGGTATCCTTAATACGGTGAACCCTTCCCACCGCAAGCCGCAGGGAATGCCCTCGCTATTGCGGTTAACAACCCTCATATACAATAGATGGCGGTCCCTGTGCAAATGCCGTGAATCGGCAGGATAATCGAGCGCTGACGCAACAATTTCCTCGATCGGTGGCCGCTCTTTTCGCAAGGAAATCATTGCAAATATCCCTGTTTCAGGTATCATAGTGCCGTCAAGCAGAAACAACACACCCTTTTTATCCAATCGCCCCCTCAAGGAATGACCGTTACGATGAATGCCACGAAAACGGTCCTGGTCATCGACGATGAAGCCGCCACCTTGACCATGTTCCGTCTGTTTCTGAATGCCTACCGTTATTCGGTGCTGACCGCTGAAAACGGCGAAACCGGCCTTCGGCTGGTTCGGGAACATCACCCAGGCATCGTATTCACCGACCTGAAGATACCCGGCATGGACGGATTCGAAGTACTCAGGCAAATCAAGAAGACGCTCCGGAGACGGGGTGATCGTGATTACCGGCCATGTGAAAAAACAAAGCGATGGTGGCATCTCTTTTTGTGCATGGGACCAAAAACAAACTTGCGGATTCGAACCCGAATCAGTATACAAACGTTAAGCGTCTCGGTTATTCAATGAAATCGACACAGCCACGCAAGGGTAACAAATATGCAGCGGTCCACGGACAGCGACAGTTCGCCGGGGAACCTTTCCCCTGGCTATGGTTATCGTTCGGTCCATTATTTTTCAACGGGGAAGGTCATCCCGATCCACCATCCAACACCACCTGAGAATCTAACCGCCAATGTTTCAACGAGGAGGCACTATGGTTGATTCCCGAAACTGGGACTGGGAGACCGGTGAAAAACGAGTTTCTCTGGACTCCTGGAAAAAGAAATACCAATGGGTCGAAGAACCCTATGCCAGCCCCGACGGCGAAACGGTCGCCGCCATCGTCAACGTAGACGAAGGCGAATTCACCGTCTGCGTCAACGGCGACGTCTGGGGCGAAACCGTGTTCGATAAAATCTGGCACCTGCGTTTCTCACCGGACGGCAGGCTCACGGCCCTGGTGTCCGAAATGGGTGAGTGGACCATGGCCGTGGACGGTGCGGCCTGGGAGAACAAATTCGGCTACATCTGGGAGCCGCGCTTCAGCATCGACGGTACCGCAATCGCCGCCCCGGTGCAGCAGGACATGCGCTATGCCATGGTTTTGAACGGGGAACCCTGGGAGCAGACCTACGCCAACATGACCTATTTTGCCATGAGCCCGGACGGCCGTCACACCGCCGGCGCCGTTCAGGTGGAAGACGTGGATTCGGGCGAAATCCATAAATTCCAGAAGGGCAGCTTCACCGCCGCCTTGGACGGTCAACCGTGGGACATGCGCTTCGTCAACGTTTGGAACCTGGCCCTCAGCCCGGACGGTGCGCACCTGGCCGCTGAGGTTCGGCTCAACCTGTATGATTATACCATCGCCGTAGATGGTGTGCCATGGGAATCCCGCTACGCCACCGTCTGGGAGCCTGTGTTCAACCCAGTTACCGGAACCGTAGTGGCACCGGTCCGGGAAAAGGGGATGTGGCGGCTGACCGAAGATGGAAAAACGCTCTGGGATCGCCGCTTTGTCCAGATCTGGCACCAGATGTTCAGTCCCGACGGAAGCCGGCTGGCCGCCATCGTGGCACCCAAATACGGCCGCTGGACCGTGGCCGTAGACGGCGAGCCATGGCCGTCCACCTTCACCCAACTGGTCACCGACGCAACCTTCAGCCCGGACGGCCAACGCATCGCCGCCCTGGCCAAGGATGATGAAACCTTCCGCGTAGTGGTGGACGGCAGCCCCTGGTCGGATGCCTGGGACATGGCCTGGAAGCCCGTCTTCAGCCCGGATGGCAAGGACGTGGCCGCCAAGGTTGAAAAAAAGGGACAGTACACCTACACCGTAAACAACCGGGTCTGGTCCGGATCCTGCGATGCCGCCTGGGAGCCGGTTTTCAGTCCGGACGGTACACAACTGATGCTGCGTACCATCGAAGCGGGCAATTATGTCCGACGCGTCGTGCCTGTTTCTATCATCACCGGTTAGCAAGGAGAAATACATGCATACCTTCTACAACCTTGTCAGTGGGCCGCTGGCATGGGTCGCCTTTATTCTCTTTTTCGGAGGCAGCATTTATCGGATTGCCAGCATGCTAAAGCTGGTGGCCGAAAAAGAGCGGTTCATCTTTTCCTATATGAGCTGGCGCTACAGCCTGAGATCCATCTTTCACTGGATCATCCCCTTTGCCACGGTGAACTGGCGGCGCCAGCCCGTACTCACCGTGGTGACGTTCTCCTTTCACCTCTGCCTGCTGGCCACGCCCATCTTCCTGCTCTCCCACGTGGTGCTCTGGGACGAGGCATTCAGCATCAGCTGGTGGTCCCTGCCCGATGCCGCCGCCGATGTCATGACGATTATCGTCATCCTGGGGGCCGTTTATTTTCTGGTGAGAAGAGTCACCCAGCCGGAAGTCAAGTTCGTCACGTCAGCCTCGGACTTTGTGATTCTGGCCATTGTGGCGGCACCGTTTATCACCGGTTTTTTGGCCTACCACCAGTGGGTGTCCTATCCACTGATGATGTGCCTGCACGTGCTGGCCGGAGACATCATGCTTGCAGCCATTCCCTTCACCCGGTTGAGCCACATGCTCTTTTCACCGTTTACCCGGGCTTACATGGGCTCCGAATTCGGCAAGGTGCGGCACGCCCGGGACTGGTAGGCGAAAGGATAGTATCTTAATCTTGAGATTTGGTGCTTGCGATTTGTTATTTCCAGTTTATCCGGGTTAGGGTGAATCAACCAGCAGCCAAAGTTTACTTACATGCTGGCGTGAGTTGAAAAGGAGTTCTCAACATGGCGGAACCGTCAAAAAAAGAAGAAACCAGAATCGTGGACGAAGGCATCGACGTCGGCATCTCCCGGCTTACCGAAGCGAAAATTGAGTCGGTGATTAACAGCGTCATTGATTCGGAAACCGGCGCCCGGCTGAAGGCCTACGTGGAAACCTGCATCCATTGCGGCCTGTGCTCGGAAGCCTGCCACTACTACCTCTCCCACGACAACGATCCCCGCTACTCGCCGGTGGGCAAAGTTAAGCAGACCATCTGGGAGATGGTCAAGAAAAAAGGGCGGGTCAGCCCGGAATTCATCCGCCAGGCGGCCATCATCGCCCACAGCGAATGCAACCTGTGCAAGCGATGCGCCCAGTATTGCCCCTTCGGCATCGACATCGCCTATCTGATCAGCGTGGTGCGGCGAATCATCCACCGTCTGGGTGTCACCCCGCTCTATATCCAGGACACGGCCCACAGCCATTCGGTGACCATGAACCAGATGTGGGTCAAAGGGGATGAATGGCCCGACACCCTCCAGTGGCAGGAGGAGGAGGCGCAGGCCGAAATCCCCGACCTGCGCATTCCCCTGGAAAAAGAAGGAGCGGACATCATGTACAGCGTGATCGCCCCGGAGCCAAAATTCCAGGCCCAATTGATATACCAGGCGGCGGTGATCATGCACGTAGCCGGAGTTGATTGGACCATGCCAGCCTCAGTGGGGTGGGACAACAGCGACATGGCCATGTTCACCGGGGATAATGAGATCATGGGCCGCCTCAAGCGAACCCACTTCGAGACCGCCGCCCGGCTCAAAGTGAAAAAGATCGTCATGGGCGAGTGCGGCCATGCCTTCCGCTCGGTGTACGACATGGGCAACCGCTGGCTAGGCTGGGCCATGCCGCCCTTTACCATCGTGCATGCCATCGAGTTCTACCACGATCTCATCAAGGAGGGCCGCATCAAGATCGCCAAAAAGTACAAACCCCCCATCACCCTGCACGACCCGTGCAACGTGGTGCGCGGCGGTGGGCTGCATGAAAAGGCGCGCTACGTGGCTCACGCCCTGTGCGAAACCGTGATCGAGATGCACCCCAACAGGGAGCACAACTATTGTTGCAGTGCAGGTGGCGGGGTGATCAACACCGGACCGCCCTTCAAGATGGCACGCATCACGGGTAACCGGGTCAAGGCCGAGCAACTCTTCGGGGCCAAGACCAAGGGCGCCGAGGTGCTCGTGGCCCCCTGCCACAACTGCCACAGTGGTCTGCACGACATCGTGCACCACTATGAAATTGGTCTGGACATCAAGTTCTTCGGGGACATCATCTACGAAGTCATGGAAAAACCGGCATGAGAACCCGCGCAGGAGCAGGAGGAAATATGAAAACCGTCACGCTGATCACACTGTCGCTAATGATCGGGATCGTTCTGGCGATCACTCCGGCATGGTCCCAGGACGACATGACCATCGTTGACAACGCGTCCTTCGACAATCCCCAGCGCATACCGTCGATCTTCGTCCACGATGCTCACAACGAGGCCGCCGGCATCGAAGACTGCGCAGAGTGCCATCACGTCTACGAGGACGGCAAGCGGCTGGAAGACGAATCCTCGGAGGACCAGAGCTGCTCGGAATGCCACGACCTGAAGGGATCCGCCGATCAACCGTCGTTGATCAAGGCCTTTCATCTCAATTGCAAAGGCTGCCACCAGGCGCAGAAGAAGGGCCCGATTATGTGCGGGGAGTGTCACATCAAATAGTGCTTGGACAGAAGCGGCATCTTATGGCTCAGGCCGGCGTTCTCGCTCCCTTGAAATCCTCGACGTAGCGCTGCTACGCCTCCGATTTCAACATCGCTGCGGCCTTGGCCTGAACCATAACCTACCACTTCTGAGTAAGGCGTATTCAACAAGTTTAATTTAGCCGCTTTTAATATTCTACATTAACTGGAAGTTCTACTCAGGCCCACGTACCTATATCAAACAGGGAAGATATCCATGCCCAAGAAAATTCTCATCATCGACGATGACCCTATTGTGGTCAAATACCTGGAAGCCGTTTTCAGCGACAACGGCTATGAAACCTGCACCGCCTCCAGTACCATGGAAGGCTTGGACGTGGTCAAAAATGAAAAGCCCGACCTGATTACCCTGGACCTGCAGATGCCCGGCGAATGGGGCCCCCGCTTTTACCGCAAACTTCGCAAGGACAAGGACTTGCGCGACACCCCGGTCATCGTGATCAGCGGCATCGACGGCGACCACGCCATCAAGGACGCCATCGCTTTTGTCAAAAAGCCCTTCGACCCGGAAAAACTGGTGGGGATTGTAAAAAATACGATTGGATAACAGCAAATCGAAACGCCGATGATAGACGATACACCCTATATTATTGTAGACAACCGGAAAATCGCCCCCATCGAACGGTCGCACCGACCGGATCCGGCAACCGCTGCCCGCCCGAGGCGTGAAGAGCAGACCTTCGGCGTTATCGACCGAGTCACCATTTCAAGGGAGGCCCGGGAGAAGGCCCGGCATCAACCGGCCCACGCCGAGGCCGATCCACCGCCTCTCGAAAACCTTTCGAAAAAGCCGCCGCAAACCAGTCCCCTGCTGACCTATTGAAGCGACGGCGGTGATCAAGCCCGCGTCCGCCACGACTTCCTTCAGAGAATTGCGGATTGAACGGGTCATTGGGGATAAGGATCACCCACACCCGCCCGAACCCGTCTTGCCCCGGCATCCGCTGGACCAGCGGATCCTTTGAACAACGCCGCCTATCGATCCATTTTCCAGCAGTTGCCGCCTTGCCTCGGGCAATCCATCGGACAGACAGGTGGCGGTTCCGGCATCAACGGATCAGGGAAAGATGAGCCTGGCCAGCATATGGGTGAAGATCAGGTCGTGAAACAGCAGGATCGCCCAAACAGCCCTTAGTCGTGTGCTTACGCCCTGCAGCGCCATCGATCACGACGAATTAATACCGGTGGTAAACCATAGCCTACCAAGACAACCCGCTATCCTTAAAGCGCGCAAATTTGGGCATCTATGCGCAATTAGTGAAACGCCCACGAGGAAGAATGTCCAATGAATAAATTTGATATGTTATATAATATCAAAATGTTACTATATTGGCATACGCATTGCGTATTCATCGAGCACAATGCACCGTCGGTCGGTTCCGAAATGCTGTATCTTCAGCAGCGGGTGTGTTGAATAAGAGGCAGTTTCGCCTCGTAGACAAAAAATGGTTCCACTATTGAATATGGAGGTAATGAGTATGAAAAACATTCAGAAAAACACCGTATTGGCAGTTGTTGCCGCAATGCTCCTGGTTGTGGCCGGTACCGGCCTGGCGATCGCAGAAGACAGCATCACTGGCACCATTGCAGAAAAGGGTAACGTGATGGTTCTTGATTCTGCAGACGGCGTCTTCATTCTCGAAGGCAGCAATCTGACCGCCGACATGGTAGGCCAGAAAGTGAACGTAACGGGAACCGTTGCCGAAAAAGATGGCGTGAAAGTAATTTCCGTCCTTGCCATGGAGCCGTTAACGGAATAAGCGTTTCAAGCTAGCCCGCAGCCCCGACGTTTTGGCAGTCTGGGGCTGCTATCCGAATACAATTTCCTGCATCCGGGTAGGACACCCGACCGGATGCAGGTTTCATCAAAAAACCGCCACCACGCCCCTATTGTCCTATTCACCGATACAACTTCTGCCCTGACAGGGCAGCCACTTGTCGTTACTTCCTGAAGAACTAGTGCTGGTCGAATGGATCCTTGGGGATTGTCTTCACCATCTGCACACTCGTCCTTTCGAACCAGCCCAGGCTTTCTCGAATTACCAATGCCGTTCATCGGACAACGACGACTATCGATCCGATTCCAGCAGTTGCCGTATCGCCTCGGGCAACCCACCGGATTGAACGGTGGTGGTTTTAGCATCACCGGGAAGGCGGAGCGTCAGGGAATGGGCATGCAGACCCAGCCGATAAAAGCCATTGTGCCGCCGCAGATAGGCCAAAGATCGGACCGACCCATAGCGCCGGTCCCCCACGATCGGGTGGCCCGCCAGTTTGGCATGCCGTCGGATCTGGTGCTTTCGACCGCTAAGCGGTTCGCATTCAACCAGGGAATAATGCAGGCTGTGGGCCAGTGTCCGCCATCGGGTGGTGCAGGGGATTCGTTTTCCCTTTCCCATGGGATCGTTTCGCCCGGCTGCCGCGGCGGTCAGCGGCCAGTTCCAGTCGACTCCCTTCGGGTCTGCGCTCGATTCTTCAAGGCGGCCATGGACCACTGCCAGATATTGCTTGTGAACAGCCTTTGCAGCGAACTGTCCGCCAAAAAAGGCCAGTGTTCCCGGGTCGCCGGCCAGCATCACGATGCCGCTGGTGTCCCGGTCGATGCGATGGGCGGCATGAATGGCGGGAAGATCGCGGCCCACGGCCGGTAGACGGCCCGCACGCACGGCGGCCAGAACCAGGGAACACAGGTCACCGCCGGGGTCGTTGTGAATACTCATGCCGCAGGGTTTTTCCACCACCAGCCATCGTGATCCGCAGGCCACCACCGGAATCCGGACCTCTCCGGCGGCAATGACGGTTTCAGGATCGGGTTTAACCGGCAAGTTAGACGCACTCATCGGGGAAGGTCATCCAGGGCCGCCCGGTTCACGGCCCGGCAACGGCCGCATTGAATCGCAAACGAAAGAGCAGCCCCGCAACGGCTGCATGCCGCCGCTTGTTCATCGACCGCACCGTGGCACTGGAGGCAAATCATATGTGGCGGGCCTTTCGTGGAGCTATCCTGTCTTTTGGGAATTGGATCACAGAAACCTGACATGTGAGAACCAGTCAATTCCCCAGAACAGCGGCAATGGCGTCGCGCATGCGAATCACCTGGGAGTCTGCATCGGGCTCATTCACCATCAGCGCTGAAGCGACGGCCAGGGCTTTTTGACGGTCCGCCCGGCAGGGAAGCAGGCAGGGCAGTGCGGACAGGGCTGCTTCCGGCGCGGATTTCATGATGCCGGACTGCTTTTTGATCATTTCGCTTAAGGTGCGTCCATGAATATCCGCCAGGCGGACATCCCGGCCGGCCAAGCCGTCATAGGCCGCAAGGCTGCGCCTGCGCGTACCGGCACCCGCATGGGCCAGAGCGACCATGATCCTCACCACCGCATCGGCAAAGCCGCCGGTGTCGATCGCCGCCAGCCGGCCTGCCCGACACCCGGATGTTTCGGCGGCGCCATCGGTCGCTTCACCGGTCGATATCATCCGCATCCACGGGTTGTCGAAAATCGCATAGAACCAGGATTCAGTTGCCCGGTCACGACAATCCCGAAAGAGATCCAGGCTTTTTGATACCGTATCGGAAAAAAACTTTTCCATGGCCAAAAAGGGGTTGTTCGGCAAAACCGGTCGACGTTGCTTTTTCACCTCATCGGCAAGACGGTTCACCGGTGCCATCCACGGGTTCAGGTCGGAGAAACCATAGCGGGAGGTCCGCAGGGGATGCAGCTGTCGGATTGTTTCGGCCGTGGCTTCGTTCACCGCTGCCTTCACCCAGGGTCGCACCAGTCGTCGATAAACCCGGTCGTTATAGCTGGAAATGGCCTCCGCCGGCCCAAATGCAACCTGGTCATCGTCACCGTCATCCATGGCCAGAATATCCGCCATCTCCCGGGCCTCGAATCGGACCTGCCGAATGCCGTCGTCGTCATCCGAAATCACCATTTCGTAAAGACCGGGGGAGAGAAACTCCATCAGGTCGATACTGGCGATAATCTCACGATGCTCTTTCCGGGAAACACCCGCAGAAACGAAAATACCCAGATGACCGATGGTGCCGTGAACCATGTAAACGATGGTCTGCTGCCTACGGCGGATTTCGTCCACACTACCCCACTCGGCCGGTATCCAGTTGAGGGCCTGCTGGGGGGGGGTGATGTTGTCCCCATGGGACGCAAAGACCACGATGGGCCCCTTCATGGCTTTCAGATCCACGCGTTGGTCGTTCATGACCAGTTGCCCCCGCTGGGCACGGTTGCCCACAAACAGCTGGTCCACGATGAAATGAATCTCTTCGGCAGTGAGCAGATAGTACCCGTTCCACCAGCGTTCGAATTCAAGGTAACGGTCAGCTTCCGTGTCCACATTGGCCCACAGATGATAATGCTTGTCCCACAGCGTGTTGGCTGGGTTAAGGTCCTCGAAGCCAGCCACCAGGTGGGCACCGTCGAACATTCCGTTACCCAGATCTCCCCATAAAGATGCCTGCCACACGCCGCCTGTCAAACCGCCCTTGTAGCGCATGGGATGCTTGCCCTTTACGCCGGCCCAATATGACAAAGGCGCGCCGTTCATCACGATGGGCCCGGTGATGTCGGGCCTGACGGCCCCTAAGAGTGCGGCGGCCCACCCGGCCTGGCAGTTTCCGATAATAGCCGGATTTCCAGCTTGCGGATGGCGGTCCCGGACCGTTTCCACAAACCTGGCCATGGCCAGTTGAACATGGTCCAGTGTCTGACCCGCTAACGGCCGGGTAGTGAATAAAATTACATACACCGGATATCCCTGGTCCAGGGCCATTCCAATTTCCGAATCCCGTTTTGCGCCGCCGATCCCCGGGCCGTGTCCCGCCCGGGGATCGATGATGATAATCGGACGCGTGGATGCCTTGCGGGTGGATGTGGCAATCAGGAGTCGCCGTTTCTCTTTCAAATCCGAGCGCCGGGGTTGGGATGGCGTTCGGCGGTCCCGGATCCTTGCCAGATAAAAATTGGTGGGCGGGTCCATCTCCCGGCCGTCCAGCAGGATGTCGTAGGAAAAGGTCAGCACCGGCGGCTGTCCCTGCCGAAGATGATCGAGGTACTGGTTTCCCCGGCGTCTCATAATATCAGCAAATAAAACCGTTCGCTGAAAATAATCTCCGGTATACTCCAAGGCATCGGTTAGCCAGTGCAAAGGGGAATCAGTGGGGGTTAAACGGGTCGTTGGTGTTGTAGACATGGGTATCTCCAGCTGTCGGGACCGCTGTTGCCATGCGGGTGCATTGCAAAACGGGGTAACCGACGCAGTGGGCGTTGTTTATGCTTTTGGTTTCTGGTCGCTGTCGGGGTTGTCTGATGAGTCCGGGTGTTTCGACTCCGATTTCTTTGATGCGGATGGCTTTGGAAGACCGAACATTTTTATCATACCTTCGATGGAGGATGTACCGGACATCATCTCTGGCATGCGCCTGGGCAACTCCATGCCCATATCCAGCCACTTTCCGAATTGTTGATCAAAAGCCTTTTTGGTTTCTAAATAGTTTTGGAGGGTTTTCTGAAAATATTTTTCGAAGAACTCACCCAAAACATTGTCTCCGTAGCGGATGATCAGGTGCAGCACCGAATCCGGCAGCAGGCTGTTTCTGCGTTTGGCCGCCTCCAGGACAATCTGGGTAAGGATGAATGCGGTCACATCCTCGCCGGTGGTGGCGTCGTGAATTAGCACCTGCTCACCGGAGCGGATCATTGTTGATACATCTTCAAGCGTGACATAGCAGCTGTTTCGGGTATCGTAGAGTCGCCGATTGCTGTATTTTTTCAACACTAGGGGATCAGGCATGGATCAATCATTCCCTTCTCATCTTGACACACTGCAACAAAAGCTTATCCGGAATCGGTTGTCATTATACCTTATCAGCATATATCGAAATATATACAGTACCTGTCAAATTAGCAATGGCAAACTGACATTATTGTGCGATGCAACATATACCATTGACATCGGCCACAGGGGACATATATTGAATCCATGTGGACACCCCACCCACGGATCTGATGGCAGAGGAAGAATCAGTCGGCCCGGGGAGGGTGATCGGAAGATTTTGATTCAACCCCGGACTTTTACCCTAAACCTATTGCAGAATAAAAGGAGCTCAACCATGGATCAGAAACAAATTTTCAAACAGATGGTGGATTTCAACAAGGGAGCATTCAACAATGCCTTTAACGCCATGGCCATGGTTCAGGACCAGAACGAAACCCTGGCCAACACCATGCTGAGCCAGGCCACCTGGATGCCCGAAGAGGGAAAAAAGGCAGTACAGGAATGGGTGGACACCTTTAAAAAAGGCCGCGAAGAGTACAAGAAAACCGTGGATGAGGCGTTTAAGAAGGTGGAAGGCTTCCTATAGGCAAGTAGTTGGAAACCAATCAAGAACGTTTATGCAAAGGGGATGCAACATGATCGGGAAAACCTTCGACCAGCTTACCATCGGGGATTCGGATCGATTCTCTAAAACCGTGACCGATACGGACATCTACCTGTTTGCCGGCGTTACCGGCGACTTTAATCCGGCGCACATTGATGAGGCTTACGCGCAGGGCACGTTCTTCAAGACGCGCATCGCCCATGGCATGCTCTCGGCGGGTTTTATATCCGCAGTGATCGGTACTCGCCTGCCGGGCCCGGGAACGGTGTACATGCGACAGACACTTGATTTTCTGGCACCGGTACGCATCGGGGATACCGTCACCGCGACGGTGGAGGTGATCGAAAAAATGGAAGATAAAAAACGGGTCCGTCTGAGAACCACCTGCGTCACTCAGGAAGGCACCCGGGTCTTGGACGGTGAGGCACTGGTGAGCCCTCCACGGCCGCCGAAAAAACCCTGACTGTCGCCGGCGATCGAAGGTTAGCCGCTCATACGTTGATGAAGTCGTAAACAGTTCCATTTCCGACGGATTTGTAAAAAGCCGGAGATCAAGGCTTGCGGGTCGCTATAAAGCGAGCTTGAGCGAGCAAACAGCAAATCGATCTTCATCCTTACGGCGAACATTCATGTTCCATCCCGAGGAATGAGGTGTAGGTGTCTTACTCCGCAATGACGATGGACGAAGCGTAACGCAGATCTCGGGCTTCTAAGGAAGCGTGTCCCAATAGACGGCCCGATTTTCGTAGGAGCGGCTTCCAGCCGTGATCACATGGCATTATCGCGGCTGGAAGCCGCTCCTACGTCATCCTGTTTCCTTTCGGATAGTTGGCCATGCATGGCCTGAAAAAGCTTTTTACGAATCCGTCATACTTCATTTGGATTCGGGCTTCCATCGCCAGTTTTCGTAGTAATCCCAGCCCACCATTGAGTTCAGTTGTTTGAGTTCCCCATCCTTTTCCTGGATGGAGGCCTTCATGACGTCACCGCTGGACACCATGCCGATGGTTTTACCGTCTTTTTCGATGAGCAGGTGACGCACCCGCAGTCCCAGGAATTTGTCCATGAGATTGTAGACCGTGTCCGTGTGAGGCGCAAATATCAGGTCTCTGGTCATGTAGTCATCGATGCGGACGGTCTTGGGATCGAATGCCGCATCGAGGGTGTTTCGCATGAGGTCCCGCTCTGTCCAGATGCCCACCGGCTTGCCGTCACGGGTCACCATAATCGCCCCAACCTTGCGCGCGTTCATTTGCTTCAGCGCTTCCAAAACGGTGGTTCCCTCCGGAACACAGAGGATATCGCCGCCCTTTTCCTGGATCATGTCGTTGGCTGTCTTCATCTTTCGCCGCCTTTTTTATGAGGGTTGCCTGAAACCGCTGCAGCCTCTGATAGCCGGTTGCCTGAGAGGATTCTGAAAAATAATCATTGGGTGGCTGTTTGCGGCATTTGCCTTACCAATTAAAATAGTCTTCCGTCCCCGCTCTGTCAACGATTCCCAAGCTGCTTGTTGACACCAACCGATACAGCCCATTATAGTTCTGCTCAGTCTGGTGACGGTCATTGTCACTCGACGCCCCCTGACCTTCCACAGATGCGGTGGAGCTATGCAACAAACCCCCAGATCCCTGTTTTCCCATATTCAGCACCTCTTCCGGCGACGATCACCGGGCGATTTGCAGCTGGGCCAAGTACTGATCGAGCGGCGCATCATCACCGACAAACAGCTGGAAACCGCCCTCGCCGCCCAGCGTCAACGGCTGATCGAAACTGGCCAGGCCGTTCGCCTGGGTCACATCATTACCGAACTGGGGATAGCCACAGAAACTGCTGTCGTGGAGGCAATCAATGAGAACTTCAGTATCTCCGTCACCTCCCTGTCGGACAACATCCGAGAACTCATTCTCCATCAGCGCGGCACCCTGGCCGAGCGATTGCCCGCCCCGGCCATCCCTATCTGGCTCAAGCTCTGCATTGGTGCACTGATCATCGTCACCGTCACCATCGTTTCTTTCAGTTATTTTATCATCAACAAGCAAAAGGCCCAATTTTTCGACCAGACTGTGACAGTGGGGACGGTGAGTCTCAATTATTTTGTCAACAACGCACGCATTCTGCTCATCGACGACGATATTCTCAGCCTCAACACCCTGATCAAAGAAGCCACCGCCACCGAAGGGCTTCGCTATGCTGTCGTGACCGACGTCCGGGGTCTGATCCGGGCTCACACCGATGTGGATCGGATCGGCCTGGAATTGGCGACCCCCACCCCCATGGCACCGCCGGAAACCCGTGGGGACATTTCCTACTTTTCTTTCGTCGCCGCCTCCGGTGAGCAGATGCTGAACCTGACCCGGGAAGTGGTCTTTCAGGACAAGATCGTGGGGGCGGTCCATGTGGGCGTCTCGTTGGATTTTATCGAGCAACTGGTCGACAAGGAAAAAGGGTCCATTATATATGTAACCGTTGTAATGATGACCGTTGGCCTAGCCATTGCGGTTTATCTGGGATTACGATTTTCAAAACCCATCTTGGAATTGGTAGCCGCCACCGAGGCCATCGGTAAAGGAGACTACCGTTATCGCGTGGAACTCAATCGCCAGGACGAGCTGGGCAACCTGGCCACCGCCTTCAACCAGATGGGCGAAGAGCTTTTCCGGCATACACTGACCCGCCAGTCCTTCGGCAAATATGTGGGCGAGGATGTGCTGGAAATGATTCTGGCCGACCCGGAAAAAATGTGGCTCAAAGGCCACAAGAACGACGCCACGATTCTTTTTGCCGATATCCGTGGTTTTACCGCCTATGCTGAAGACCGTGAACCGGAGGAGGTGGTCGACATGCTCAACACCTATTTCGAGATCGCCACTCGCGCCATCATGGATTACGGCGGATACGTAGATAAATTCATCGGCGACGGCGTCCTGGGGGTTTTCGGTGTACCGGTGTTCAGAAAGGATCATGTGGAACGGGCCGTGCGGGCCGCCCTGGATCTTATGGATCAGTTGCACCGGCACAGCATCCGTGGTAATCCTCTGTTGTCTTCTGTGGGTATTGGTATCCACACCGGCCCCATCGTTTCAGGGAACATTGGATCCCAGGTAAAAATGGAGTATACCGTCATCGGCGACACGGTTAACCTGGCGTCTCGGCTCAGCGAGCTGGCCACCCCCGGTGAAGTGCTGGTGACGGATGCGGTTTATGGTTGTCTGCGCGCACTCGTCAGTGTGGAACCCGCCGGCACACGAACCATCAAGGGCAAAATCGCCCCCGTGGAAACCTGGCGTGTCACATCCATCAAACAGAGGGCCTATGTCAAATCAGTTAATTAGACATCGATCATACCCGATTCTCATCTGCACCGCCTTGCTGATTGGCGCGGTCCTGATTCCCCAAGGCATCTATGGTGAGGAGATGAAGGCCGATCCACCCCCTCCGCTGCCTCTTCTGGTGAGAGCCAACCAAACCGACACGCCGGCCTCCATCGCCCAGCGTATTTTAAATGATTCATCCAAGGGGTGGATGATCGGTGAATACAACGACCGTACAACGTTTTCCAGGGGTGAACCGGTCATGGTCCCCACGGCACCGTTTCAACGCGGCGGCCTCACCCCTGACGGATATCAGACCGTTCCCGTGTTGGCCTATTCGGACATTGGTGATTCATCGGGACAGGTGTCGCGGTCGGCATTCGACTACCAGATGCGCTGGTTGAAAACCGAAGGCTTCGTCGCCATCACCCCCAGTCAGCTGACCGAGTTCATGGGATTTTCCGGCCAGCTCCCCCGCCGACCGGTTTTGATCTCCTTCGATACAGCATCCCATCGCCTCCTTAAGACCGGCATTCCCCTATTGAAAGAACTGGGGTTGACGGCAACGATCTTCGTGGCCACCAACGGTGTGGGCGTTAAGGATTCCATGACCTGGGACCAGATCAAGCAGCTATACAAAGATGGCTTTTCCATCGGATGCCGGGGACGAAGCGGGCGTTCATTGACCCGTCGGACCCAAACACAGACTTTCGAAGCCTATTTCAGCTCGGTGGAAACGGAGCTGCGGCTGGCTCGCAAAACAATCGAGACGCATCTCGATGAACCCTGCCTGTTTCTGGCCTATCCACACGGAGACACCAACAGCCTGGTGTCTGCCATGGCGGCCAAGCTCGGGTTCTCAGCCGCCTTCATCCGGCGACCGGGGGAAAATCCCTTTTTCGCCGACCGATTCAGCATCCGTCGAACCCCCATAGACAACCGGAATGACTCGGAGCAGTTCGCAAAATTGCTCACCACCATAATCCCGGCAGACCTCAACTGATGAGACGTTTGCAGCCAGTTATCGCCCTCATTGCCACCATCATCCTTTGCGGCTGTGCTGGCACGATGGATTTGGTATCGGAGTTTTTAGGGGCCGGTCCCTGGTGGACGGCGGCGCAGACCGGCACGGTCAGCGAACGAGCCCGTGTACTGGAGGCACGCGGTGAACTCACCATGGCCTTGGATCACTGGCGGCTGGTTGAACAGATAACCATGGACCCAACAGCGGCCAGCAGCGAAATATCACGCCTGAATACCAAAATATCCGAATCGGTAAATGCCCACTATCGAAACGGTATGGCGGAACTGAGAAAAAAAAATCAGGTGGCGGCCCGCAACCACTTTCTGGCTGCCCTTCGTTTGGATCCCGCTTATCAGCCGGCCTTGATACAGCTCAATGCCCGCTTTTCACCTTTTCCGCTGGCCGTGCACCTGTCGGCGCCCGGTGACCGACCCGCCACCGTCGCTAAACAAGTCTTTGGCGATGAAAAAAAGGCTTTTCTCGTAGCCTGGTTCAACGATCTGCCGGTGGACCAGGCGCTGACGCCCGGCACCCTGCTGATCCTGCCCAAACTGGAAAAGACACCGCAAAAAAAAGCCCGCAAAAAAAAGCCGCCCAGTCAACTGGCCGAAGCCAGAGCGCTGCTGGCGGAAAATGACCTTGACGGCGCACTGGCCCTGGCCGGACAGGCGGATCCAGATGATTCCGACGTCCAGACCCTGGTCCACAGCATCCATCTGAAACAAGCCACTGCCCAGATTGCATCGGGACTGCTGGACGCCGCCCGGCCGTCTCTTGCCATGGTTCCGGACGGGTTCGCAGGAAAGGATGCCGCCGTGGAAGCATTGCAGGCCGCCTTGCAGGAGCAACAGGCCGCACTTGTCCTCGAAAAAGCCCGGGCGCATTTTGATCAGGGGGAGTATCAGCAGAGCCTTGAGTTGACCGAAAGGCTGCTCAAGAAGGCACCGGATCGTTTAGACGCCCGCGATCTGGCCAACGAAGCGCGCTACCGGATGGCCCTGGACCACTATGACCACAAGCGTCTCTTCGAGGCCCGGGAGGTGTTGGAAAAAACCGATGAAGGCTATGGAGCCAGCATGGCCCTGAATCAAACCGTCCGCACGCAGTTGGCGAACCGGGCTCAGATTCATTACCGCAACGGCGTGAAACACTTCATCAACGAAGATCTGAAATCAGCCATTGCCGAATGGGAGATCGCCCTGGCATGCGATCCGAATCACGACAAAGCCCGTGAGAACATCGACAACGCCCGCCGGCTGATGCAAAAAATCGAAACCCTGCCCTGACGTACGTGCACACGGCATCCATGCGAAATGCAGCCAGCCACCCTGTGGTGTGCATCCAGTCGCCTTTGGTTCAGGTCAAGACCGCAGTGACGAGCGATGAAGCCTAACGAAGATACCGGACGGTTTACGAAACCGGTACTACAAGGCCAGATCGGCGATGACACCGCGAACATGCGTCCGCAGTTGTTCCGGCGTCATGCGAGTGCACACCGCATAGGGAATCACCGGCCCGATGGATACGCGCACCGGTCTGGGATATAGATGAAACGTTCCCTTTGGATGGTATTCAAAAAGGCCGCTGATGGCAAATGGCAGGATATCCGCCCCCGCCCGGCAGGCCAGGTGAAAAGGGCCTTTTTTGAACTCACCCATCTCTCCGGTGAGCGTCCGGTGACCTTCGGGCAGGATGATGATGGATGATCCCTCGCGCAGCCGCTGCCTGGCAATCTCCAGACTCTGCTTGGCTTTTTCCAGGTTGTTCCGATAGATGGGGATGCATCCCCATCGGGTGACTAAACTGCCCCACAAGGGAATCGAAAAATGGTAGGCCGCCTCCACGGCCACATAGGTCAAAGGGATGGCGGCAGGAATCACGAACAGGTCGAACAGACTCTGGTGATTACCCATGATTAAATAAGTCCGCGTCCGATCCAGACCAGCCAGTCCCGTCACCTTGAGCCGAATGCCCATTATTTTGGTCTGCACGGAAAAAAGAAAGTGGACCAGGGTAAAAACCCGTTCCCGGGATAACAGAAACAGGCCGGTGGAAAGAATGACGAAGGTCAACACAAAAAAAGCCGCCCCCATGGCCCACAACGTTGCCGATCGCAACACTTTCATGCGAAGTACCTGACCCGTCGGGGATGAATGGCAATCTGCGTCGGCGTTGATCCGAACAGCTCACCATCCGGCAACAGGGTCTTGGGTGGGTCGGTTTCCACCCAAGCCGTCTTGGCCCGGTAAAATTGCACCGCCGGATTCTGCCCGTGTGTGCCCTTGAAGATTTTTGGAAAGGTGGCCATCAGTGAATGGCGGCTCATTGGCCCCACGACCACCACGTCGAACCAGCCATCGTCGATCGTCGCATCCGGCGCCATGAGCATTTTGCCCCCGGTATACCGGGAATTACAGAACTCTACGAAGCAGTTTTCCCCTTTGATTCGCCTGCCGTCGAGTTCCAGTTTCATCCGGTGGAACCGCAGCCCCAGCATCCGGTGGAAGACTCCCAGTACATAGCTGAAATCGCCGAACCGTTTCAATCGGTGGGCCGTCTGGGCCACATCGGTAACGAAGCCGAATCCAGTAAGATTGACGAAATACCAGGGCTGCCCATCCTGGGTAAAACTGCACACGTCCACCGGTCGCGTCTCTCCTCTGATCAGTGCCCGGATACCGTCTGCCGTGGTGCAGATGCCAAGGTCCCGGGCAAAGGAGTTGCCGCTGCCCACCGGGATAATGCCCAGCGGAGGCAGGCTGGCAGGGTCGTGATACTTCATAAGGCCATTGAGAACATGGAAATTGGTGCCGTCGCCGCCTAAAGACACGACGCCATCAAAGTATGCGGGTGTGAGGTTGCGAGCGATATCGATGGCATGGGTATGGTGCTGGGTGATGAAAATCCGGAAGTCAATGCGGTGCCGGCGAAGCAGGGCCTCCACCCGGGGAATAATGTGTGACCCCTTTTTTCCTCCGGCGCTGGGGTTGGCAATCAGTGCAATGGCCATGGACGGTAGCTCAAGATCCTTTCTTTTTTCGAGATTCGCCGGGCAGCAACCAAATCGCTGGCGATTTCCATGACAACCCAGGTTTTTTTTGGTAGATTGGCGGGAAAACCCCATGCGCATTGATCGTATTAAATATGCGAAAACCGTGCATGTATATACAGCAATTGCCCGTACCTGACCCGGCAATTCCACTGACGAAAGGAATCCTCACATGCAGAAACAGGCGACACCGATCGACCCCGTGGGCGCGGCGGACAGGTCCCGCCAGCGCTACACCATTCTCCTTCCGGGCATCCCGGTTTCTTCCACCCGCGGTGCATTGGGCTGGTCAACGGTTGCCCTGATCGAGACAGGGGGGCTTCGGATTCTTTTTGATACCGGCTCCTATGGCGATCGCAGCCTGTTGATTGAGCGGCTGCAGGCGCTGTCGCTGGACCCGCAGGCACTGGACGCTGTTTTTATCTCCCACCTGCACTACGATCACTGCCAGAACATCGATCTGTTCGCAGACATCCCACTCTTTGTGAGCGAACGTGAGCTCCGCTACGTCCTGGATGGGGAATACAGGGAACACCGGGATCCTTACGTACCCGCGGCGACGATCCTGAGTCTGAAAGACCGGTTCCAAACGGTCCTTGACGGCAGCGAGCTTTTCCCTGACGTGAGGGTGGTCGCCCTGCCGGGCCACACACCCGGCCAGGCCGGCCTCTTTCTATCCCGGGAAAAAATTCTGATGGCCGGCGACGGGGTTAAAAATGCCTGGGAATTTGCCAACCGAATGGCGCCGCCGGCTTTCTTTTCCCAATCCGCCGCCCTCAGCAACTATGACTGGGTAATGGCCAACGCCACCGAAATCGTACCAGGTCACGACCGGCCGTTTCGCCTGCAGGCAGACGGCACACCCGCCTATCTCACCGCGGCCGCCGAGGTCACGCTGAACTTTTTCCCAGGCCCCGGTCTGGAACCGAAAGCGGTGCGCCTCTCCTGATGGGAAATGGCGCAATGTTTCAGCCTGTCCCACCCATGTCGACGACAGTGCGCCTTGCCCGACCTAAGGGCCATTACGTCTGGTACAAGCAATGAATGAGTTTATCGACAACCACCTGTGAGTTCCAGTCAACGGCCACAGGATCGGGCCTATCGCGTCTGATCCGCTGCTCGGCTGCCGACAGCTTCATTTCGTTACGAATCCGCTCCAAAAGCGATG
The DNA here is from genome assembly GCF_033791525.1 of Desulfosarcina sp. Classification (GTDB taxonomy): domain Bacteria; phylum Desulfobacterota; class Desulfobacteria; order Desulfobacterales; family Desulfosarcinaceae; genus Desulfosarcina. Next base: position 20,811 of record NZ_JASJGN010000186.1, on the reverse strand, counting down.
TCTGGCGGTGATAAACCGCATGAGCGGCGTCTATGTCGATGCGTTCAAATCGGATGCGGTCTCCCGGAAGGGCCTGGGCGACACGCGGAATATCGCTGGAAATCACGGTCGCAATCTTGGTGTATCCCCCGACCGTCTGTTCGCTCAGCAGGATGATCGGCTGCCCGTCCTGGGGTATCTGCACCCCTCCCGGCAGACTCGGTTCTGAAATGATGCTCTGGGGCATGGCCTCGATCTGGGAGATGACCGACCCCTGGAGCCGGCAGCCCATGCGGTCGGCCTGGGGCGACACGGTAAACGATGTGTTGAAAAAAACATCCAGGCCATGATCGAAGAAATCGTCCTGAGGGCCGGGGATCGCCCGCAAGGTGATCTCGGACGGATACGCCGGGACCAGCTCCGCCGGCACCCGGCGCGCCAGGTAATCGGCCTCGCCGGGACCGCGCCTCAGGCAATCGCCTGCCTGAAGGGGCCGCCCGTTGAAGCCGCCGATCGCCGCACCGACATAGCAGGAACGGCTTCCCATGACTAGGGGCACATCGATGCCTTGCGAGACCGCCAAATACCCGCGGCAGCCGCTTCTGGCCATGCCGACGGTCACCGTATCCCCGGGCTGAACGGGCACCGCGCACCAGCCTGCGGCCGGGGCGCCGTTGATCGAAAACGGCATGTCCGCGCCCGTCAATGCGATGCTCGCCGGAGCGAGGATCTTCAGGGTAGGGCCGGAAAAGGTCAGCTCCAGCAACGCCGCCGAGTCGGGGTTTCCCACCAGCATGTTGGCGATGCGCCCGGCGAAATCATCCAGCATGCCGCTGGGCGGGACGCCAAACGGTTGCCAACCGAATCGCCCCAGATCCTGAACGGTCGTGTAGGCACCCGGCGACAGCACGTTGAAGATGTCAGTCATGTTCGTCTCCGACGGCACGTCGTTGGTACTCGTCCGGCGTGATCGGCTCGAACCGGAGGGTATCGCCTGCACGCAAGAGAAAGGGGTCCGGCCTTTCTGGGTCAAAGAGCCGCACGGGCGACCGGCCGATGAGCTGCCAGCCGCCCGGACTGGCGATCGGATAGATCCCGGTTTGGTTGTTGGCAATGCCGACGGAGCCGGCCAGAACCCGCATTCGCGGGGAAGTCAGACGGGGGGTGTGCAGTTTCTCCGATAGCCCTCCCAGGAAAGGGAATCCCGGGGAAAATCCCAGCATGTAAATGGGGTAACTGGGTTCCGAATGGAGGCGGATGACGTCATCGGTCCCGATGTGGTTATGCTCGGCAACAAAGGCGATGTCCGGCCCGTATTCCCCGCCGTAGCAAACCGGAATGACGCTTTCTTTCGGGGCAGGCGTATCAATCCGGGCCAACCCCTCGTGAAGGGATAGAATCAGGGGCGATAGCAGTGAAGGGTTGGTTGTCAGAGGATCGTAAACAACAACCACCGAACGGTAGGTGGGGATCACCTCGCGGACACCGGGAACTGCCGCCGTCTCCAGCGCAAAGGTCATCGCCCGCACGGATTGATTGATTTCTGGGGTGATGGCATCGCCGAACTCCACCAGCAGGCCCCTGTCGCCGGCCAGGCGAAATTTCGGTCGGTCGAAGCGTAGACTGTCCACGGCCACTGCGTCCGTTACTGGCCGCCGGCAAAGGGGGCGACCCTGATATTCTCGTTTTCCAATGTCTGGCGGATCTGCCGGACCAGGTCGACGGCCCCCGGCGTATCGCCGTGGACGCAAAGCGTCTGGGCTTCCAACGGGATCCGTCTTCCGTCGACCGCCACGACAACACCATCCCGGGCCATCAAGAGCGCCCGGGCGGAGACGTCCGCGGGGTCCCTGATCACCGCGCCCGGCCGGCTGCGGGGCACGAGGGTGCCTTCGGGCGTGTAGGCACGATCCGGAAACGCCTCTCGAATGACCTTCAGGCCCATCTCTTTGCCGATGCCGGCGACGAGTTCCCCCTTCTGGCCGGCCAGGGCCATGTAGTACAGGTCCGGGTCGACGGCGGTAATGGCCTCGGCAATCCCGCGGGCAACGTCTTCGTTAGCAACGGCGGACAGATAGAGGCTGCCGTGAGGCTTGACGTGGTTGAGTTTAAGGTCGTGGGCCGCGCAAAAACCTTGCAGCGCACCGATTTGATAGATCATGTAGTTTCGAATTTCATCGCGGCTTAGGTTCATATCCCGACGCCCAAACCCCATCAGGTCGGGATATCCGGGATGCGCACCGGGACTGACGCCATTTTCCTTGGCCATTCGGATCGTGCGATCCATTACCATGGGGTCGCCCGCGTGCCACCCACAGGCGATATTGGCCGAAGAAATATACGCAATCACGGACTCGTCCATCCCGATCTGGTAAGCGCCGAAGCTCTCGCCCATGTCACAGTTGAGATCTATGCTGTTGGCGGTCATGTTACCTCCCTAATAGGTCTCTATTGCGCCGGCCATCACCTTGCAGTCATAACCATGGTCAACGGTGCGGTTTAAAACCGGATCGTACAGTTTAAAGTCATACCTGTCACCGGCGACAAGGCCTTCCACCGTGCCGATCGTTCCCGAAAAAAGCACTAGTCCGTCCTTGATCCCGCCCAGACGCTTTTCAAGATCTTCGATCCAGTATGCAGGGGGCAAGATCGCCCCGCAGCAATCCTCCTGGTAAAGCGATACCTTCCCGCTGCGTGTGACCGTGCAGTGCAGTTGGAGCTGATCGAAATGGTCCTTGACCTCTTCATAGGACCACAGTTCCCGGGCGATGACGTTGAGGCACATGTTCTTGGATTTGGCCACCGACACCGACTCCAGTTTTCGGTCAGTGTGATCCGATCCGACAGTCACCAATATCTCTCCGTGGTGCCACAACAGCACCCATTCCACTTCTCCCGATGTCTGCGGTCCGTGCACCTGAATTTGGCGGCTATGGGTCAGCAAATGGTTGCCCAAGGCCAGCAGGGTGGGAATGTGCTTCGGTGCGGCGACGCCGACCTCTGCCAGTTCATCAATGTGGTGCTGCAGGGCCTTGCGGTCGCTGCCGACCCAGCCCGCGTTGAACATCCGTTTGGCGCTGAACACAATCTTTTCCGGCTCTCGGTTCAACCGGTTGACGGTCAACTCAAGCTCGACTCGCATAACAGGGCATCCTTCCTCACAGTTATTACCCTGCCATCTGCATCGGCAGGATCATGACAATCATCGGGAACAGGGTGATCAAAATCACCGTTAAAAAAATCAACAGAAAAAAGGGAATCGCGGCCATGGCGATGTTTTCCAGCCGGTCTCCGGTTAACCCCTGAATAACGAACAAATTGAATCCCACCGGCGGGGTAATTTGGCCGACCTCGATGACGAGCGTCAGGAAAATTCCATACCAGACCGGGTTGAACCCCGCCTGAACCACCAGGGGAAGGGTAATCGGCAGGGTCATGACGATCATCGAGATGCCGTCGAGAAAGAAACCCAGAAACATGTAGAACAAGGTCAAAATGGCGATCAGCATGTAGGGGCTCAATCCCAGGGACCCGATAAAGGCCGCGACCTGGGCCGGCAGCTTGAGGTAGCCCATGGCCACCGCCAGAAAACTCGCTCCGGCAATGATGAAACAGATCATGGCAGATGTCTTGATCGTTCCCTTGATGGCTTCGACCAGGTTCGACCACTTCAGGTCTCCCAGCAGCGCCGCCGCGATCACAGACCCCACGGCACCGACAGCCGCGGCCTCGGATGGTGTGGCCAGGCCGGAATAGATTGAGCCCAGGATGAACAGAATCAATGTCGACACCGGCAACAGCTTGACCACCGCCAGGAGTTTGGCCTTGAGATCGAATCTTTGCCTTTTAACCGGGGCCAGGCTCGGGTTGAGCAAGACCCGGACGATGACGTAGCTCATGCAAAGTCCGGCGACCATCAACCCCGGAATTACACCGGCCATAAACAGCTGGCCGATGGACTCTTCGGCCAGCACCCCGTAGATGATCAGCACGATGCTGGGGGGGATAAGCAGCCCCAGGGTCCCGGCCCCGGCCAGGGAACCGTGGCTGAGCTGCGTGTCGTAACCATCTTCTTTCAACTGGCGCAGGGTGATTTTACCGATCGTGGCCGCCGTGGCCGGCGACGATCCCGAAACGGCCGCAAAAATCGCCGAACCGAGAATGTTGATGTGCAGCAGGCGGCCGGGAATGATTTGAACAAAAGGTCGCAAACCCTCGAAAAGCAGGTCGGACATCCTCGTTCGCAGAATCATCTCTCCGAGAAAAATGAACATCGGCAAGGCTGCCAGGGACCAGCTGTTCAAGCTGTTCCACATGGCCTGCGCCCAGATCTTGGCCACCGGCATGTTGGTCAGGAGCTGCATCGATATGCCGGCGGTGGCAATCAGCGACATGGCGATCCAAACCCCGGACCCCAGCAGCCCGAAAAGCAGTAACATTACGGTAACAAGCGTGACGTTCATCAATTTTTCCCGGCGTCGTGGGCGACTTTGTATTGTTGGAATCCTCCAACGATCAGGGCGGTGAGACGGGCGAAGATCTGGAGGGTCAGCAGGGCCATCCCCACAAGGATGATGGCCTGCGGGATATACAGGGGTGTCTCGGCCGGCGTGTAGGCCGTGAGATTTCGGGCTTTGGAAGTCAGGACCAGTTCCCAGATGAAAACACATGACAGACCGGACAAAATCATCACGAACACCAGGCAGCCGATCTCCAGCACAAAGGCGCTCATGGCCCCCAGTCTTTCCCGTAAAAAGGTGATTCGTATATGGGCGTCCTCCCTGAAAGAGAATCCCATACCGAGATAAATCATGGCCGCCAGAGCGTACCCCGAATACTCACCGGAAACCTCAGTGGAGGATCCCAGGAAGTTTCTGAGAATGACCTCGGACAGGATCAGCAGGACCATCCCGCAAAAAATCAGGGCCGACAGGGTAGCGCCGACATCGGAAAGCCGGTTGATCGGGTTCACCAGAACCGCAAAAAGCGGATGTTTTTTCTCCTCGGGTGGCGCGTTCATGGCAATATCCATGGGTTGGTGCCTGCAAGCCCACCTCGCTGATGCCGGCGTCGGGCATTTGCGGCCGTTAGCCGGGGGGACTGAAAACACACAGGTTGTCAGGGGCCGAAAATCACGGCCCCCGTGGAGAAATCGATCGTTCCTATTTGAGTTTTTTGCTTTCTTTGTCAAACGTTGCCAGAACTTCCTTACCGACCTTGCCCGTCTTTTTCAGCCAGTCGTTAATGACATCCTGACCGCTGGCCTTAAGTTTGGCGGCCAGTTCGTCGGGCACCTCGGTGGTAATGGTCATGCCGTTATCGGCACAGGTTTTCTCATCGTTGACCATAGCCTCTTCGGCAATCTGCCACTGGCGGAGTTCCATCTCCTTGCCGATCTTCACAAAGACCGCCTGCTGTTTGGGGGTCAGAGCATTGAAGCTGTCCAGGTTGATATTGATCATGTTCAGCGGAATGGCGAAGTTGACGCGGGTGGTGTCCGAAAGTACTTCCCAGAATTTGCCGGCAACCGCGCTCTGGGACGACGTCAGAACCGAGTCGATGGTTTTGGTCGCCAGAGCGGGATAAACGTCCCCCCATGACATGACGACGGCGTTTGCCCCGCCCTTTTTAAGGACCTCAGTGCCGTTCTTGTCATAGGTCCGGATACGCAGCCCTTGCAGATCCTCGTATTTTTTGATCGGCCGGTTGGCATGAATTGAGCTGGGTGGCCAGGGCGCCGTATACAGAATCATCTGGTTGAATTTTTTGGCCTCCGCATCGTAATGCGGCCGAACGATTTCCAGGAGGAGTTTGGCCTCCTTGAAACCCTTGATCAGAAAAGGCGAGGTGCTGAGACCGAAAATCGGCGACGTTCCCACGGCGGCACCCATCAGCACGCTCTGAATCGGCACAATGCTGTCGGCTACGGCCGTGAAGCGGTCTTCGTCCTTGAGCCCCAGGGCCCCGCCTTCGTGCACCGTGATGAGGACTTCTCCAGTCAGTGCCTCGTTGATCCGCTTGGCAAATTCGCGGCAGGTTTCGGCGTGCATATTGGCGCCGCTGTAAGTGGTAGCGATGTTCAGTTCCACGACGGCCGCCGCAGGATTTCCGATCAACACAACGCACAAGACCAGACCAAAGGCTACCCACAGTTTTTTTGACATGAGAGGACTCCTTTCAAAATTGGTTAAGTTGGGCAAAATCTATCCCAGATCGACCCGGTCATGCAGCGCACTGAACTCTTTGCGCACAGACGCCACTTGATCAATGTCGACTTCCACCGTAATCAGACATTCTTTATCTTTCCCCTGGGCCAGGACGTTTCCCAACGGGTCGACCATCATGCTGTTACCCGCGTAGGCTGATCCGGCATCCATACCGGCGCAGTTGCACGATATTAGAAAAGCCTGATTCTCCATGGCCCGTACACGATTGAAAAGGACCCAGGGTTCCAGGCGAACCGCCGGCCAAGCAGAAACCACCAGAAAAAAAACCGCACCGAGATCGACCATTTTGCGAAACTGTTCCGGAAACCGCAGATCGTAGCAGGTGGCCAATCCGACTCTCCCCCACGGCGTGTCGGTCACGACTACTTCTGTGCCGCGGGTGAGCAGGTCGCGCTCGCTGGACTGGTAGCCGAACAAGTGAATTTTGCGGTAAGCGGCGGTCACGTTCCCTTGGGAGTCAATCAGCAAACTGGTATTGTACAGCCCTTCCGTTCTCCGTTCGACAAAACTGCCCATCAAAATGTGGCGTCCTATCGCCGCGGCCTTTTCCCTGAACGCCTGGACGACAGGCCCGTCAATGGGTTCGGCATCGACCGGGTAGCGGTCAAAACGGAAAAAACCGGAAGGCCACATTTCCGGCAGAAGGATCAGCTCACTCGACGATGCCTGATCCACCAACGCCAGGGCATGCGCCGTCGCTTCCGCTTTTGATACCTCCCGCCTTCCCAACTGGATACTGGTGACTTTCATGATGCAAATTATTTTGGGCGTTGACTGCCGAATCATCGGGGAATACAGATGTTTCTACATATCACAACGCGGGTCAGCAAGCAAAATATAGTTCACGTGCACCACGCGCACTTGTTCGTTGTTCGCATGTCAAAGAACGAAGTTGACCTTCATTCGATCAGACAAATTAGCGACCACAGGCATGCAAGATGACGCTGCTGGCGATGCGACATCACAGGCCTGCATAGACCGAGGATTGGCTTCGGCAAAAAGAATCCGGCACATCCGCCAACCGGTCCTTGAGACATCTTTTCCGAAACCGCTTACCGCTTTTTTGCTACCCCGTTCAAATAGCGCGTCATGATCCGCAGGTCCACTACCATCGGTTTCAAGCACCTTGACAATACCGGGTTCCTCATCTATTTTCCCCTTGATTTAAATCCCGACGGGCCTCTGCCGGGAATCCACTTGCACAAATACCCGACCATTGGGCTAAAGGAGAATGTCGTGCCACTGGAAGAACTGAAAGCTCAGATTGAAGAAAAGCATCTCGTGGTCAACCGGATCCGGGAAGAGATCGGCAAAGTTCTGGTGGGCCAGCGGGATCTCATCGACGGCCTGCTCATGGGGCTGTTCACCCGGGGGCACATTCTGATCGAGGGCGTACCGGGCCTGGCCAAAACCAGTGCGGTCAAGGCCCTGGCCGACACGGTTCACGCCGACTTCAAACGCATCCAGTTCACCCCCGACCTGCTGCCGGCCGACCTGGTGGGAACGGAGATCTACCGCCCCAAAACCGGTGACTTCAGCATAAAAAAAGGCCCACTGTTTAACAACATCATCCTGGCCGACGAAATAAACCGGGCCCCTTCCAAGGTTCAATCGGCGCTCTTGGAAGCCATGCAGGAACGCCAGGTCACCATCGGCGACACCACCTTCCCGCTGGCCGACCCCTTTCTGGTCATGGCCACCCAGAACCCCATCGAACAGGAGGGCACCTACCCGCTGCCCGAGGCTCAGGTGGACCGCTTCATGCTCAAGATTCTGATCGATTACCCGGACAAGGTCGAGGAGAAGGAGATCATGAATCGGGTCGGCTTCGACGCCCCGAAAGCCGTTCAGCCGGTGCTGGACCCGGTGGAGATCATCGCTATCGGTGGTTTGATCAACGGCGTGTACATGGACGAAAAGCTCAAAGACTACATCGTGGACCTGGTTTTTGCCACGCGCAACCCGGCAGCCTACCATGTCGATGTCTCCCATTACATCCAGTTCGGGGCTTCGCCCCGGGCCACCATCTTCCTGAGCCTGGCCGCCCGGGCCTACGCCTTTTTGCAGGGCCGGGCCTACGTGACGCCCCAGGATGTGAAGACCATTGCCCCGGCCGTGCTGCGCCACCGGATCCTGTTGACTTATGAGGCCGAAGCAGAGGATATCGGCACGGATCAAATCATCGGCCGCATCTTTGATTCGGTGGAGGTACCGTAAGGTCAGGGTTCAGGGTTCAGGGTTCAGGGTTCAGGGTTCAAAACAAGTAACCGGTCTGTTTTTGAATATAAACGAATTTAATCCTTCAATTTGCATTTTCGAGCGCCAGCGACAATCATGCTTTCCTCCGATCTCATCAAGAAAATCAAGAAAGTCCACATCAAAACCGGCCGCATGGTCAACACGATGATGGCCGGACAGTACCGTTCGGTGTTTCGTGGGGCTGGCATCGAGTTTGAAGAGGTGCGTGAGTACACGCCCGGAGACGAGGTGAAAAGCATTGACTGGAAGGTGTCGGCCCGCATGGGAAAGCCTTTCATCAAACGCTATCGGGAGGAGCGAGAGCAGGTGGTCATGCTTCTGGTAGACATGAGCGGCTCCGGCCGCTTCGGCACCACGCAGAGCATCAAGCGGGAGACCGCCGCGGAAATCGCCGCCATCCTGGCCTTCAACGCCATCCGTAACAACGATAAGGCCGGGGCCATTCTGTTCACCGATCAGGTGGAGCGCTACATCCCTCCCAAAAAAGGGTCGGCCCACGTCTGGCGGCTCATCCGTGAAATTTTCACTTTCCAGCCTGAGCACGCCGGAACCGATATCGTCGAAGCGGTGGATTTTCTGGCCCGGGTCTGCCGCAAACGCACCGTGGCCTTCCTGGTTTCCGATTTTCTGACCGAGGATTTCGGCCGAAACACCACCCTGCGGATACGTTCGGCCGCCAGGAAACACGAACTGATCAGCGTCCTGGTCACCGATCCCGGGGAATTTCAGCTGCCCGACGGGGGCATTGTCGCCTTTCAGGACCTTGAAACCGGAGTCGTGCGCTACCTGGACGCCTCGGACCGGACCACCCGTGAGCGTTTCCAGGCCAGCCGACAGGCGGTACACGAACGGATTTTACAAACCCATAAGACCATGGACATGGACTGTATCGAAATGCCCACTGACGGCGATACGGCAGATGCCCTGGTGCGCTATTTCAGATACCGGGAGCGGCGGCGGCGATGATGTTAGCATTTGAGATACTGTTTTTGGACTGCGTTATCAGTCGTCGCGGTATTTCTAATACAGCGTTCTCCCTCTGGCCTTGCCAAAAACACTATCTTAAACTCTATATAGCCGGGATTGTTTTCTTTCTGTTTACTTTCCTTCAAGTGGCTCAGGTTACGGGCGAGGAAACAGTAGCCCCTGCCGGCCCGCTGGCGGCAACTGAATCGCCCCCCCCAAAGACCCCGGCATCGATGACCGACATCCACGACATCCAGCCACCGGTATCGGTGGGCATCGATGCACCCTGGCTGGTCCCTTCACTGCTGGCCCTGGCCGCAGCGTTAATTCTGGCAGCAGGCTGGTGGTTCTGGAAAAAACGCAATAAGAACCGGGCCGTCGAAACCATCGTGCCCGAACTGCCACCGGAGCTGACGGCCATGCAAGCCCTTGATCACATTGCCGATGTACGACGGCTGGACGGCAAAACCTTTTACTTTCGACTTTCAGCAATTCTGCGGCAATATGTTTTCGGACGCTTCGCGGTGGGCGCGCCGGAGATGACCACCGAAGAGTTCATACCCCGCATCGATCGGTTGAACATGGACAAAGGTCTGGCCCAACGACTGAGAGTCCTTTGCCGGGCCATGGATCCGGTCAAGTTCGGCAGCGAAACGGCAATGGAAAAACAGATGGAAACGGATCTGTTGTTTGCCCGGGAATTTGTGCGTAAAACCACGTTTACGGTCAATGGGAATGATAAAGAGGATGGTATGGAAGAAAACACCTTGCTCTCATCAAATTATGAAAATTCCAAAAAACAAATCCCAAATCTCAAATAAATCCCAAACTTCAATTTTCAATTGGCAACCGAGATCATTGCAAGATCATGTGGTTTGGAATTTGAGTTTTGGGCAGTTGTGATTTATTTGTTATTTGTATTTTGATTATTGTGATTTAAGATACTTATGTTACGCTTCGCATCACCCTATTTTCTCTTGCTCATGCCGCTTTTACCGGCGATGATCTGGTATCGTTACCTGCGGCACCGGACGCCCACCATGGCCAGCAGCGCCCTGTTCCCCGCAGCGGGCATCCCGGCATCTCCGGCCCTGCGGCTGCGCCGCCTGGTGCCGGCCATCAAATACGCGGTCCTTTGCCTGATGGTGGTGGCCCTGGCCCGGCCCCAGTGGGGTACCGAACGCACCGAAGTGCTCACCAAAGGCGTCAACATCGTGCTGGCGCTTGACCTGTCCGAAAGCATGGCCGCCCTCGATTTCAAGAAAAAGGGACGCGTCGTCAACCGGCTGGAGGCGGTCAAAGGGGTGGTGCAGGAATTCGTCTCCAAGCGCAGCGGTGACCGCATCGGCATGGTGGTCTTCGGCACCCATGCGTACACGCAGCTGCCCCTGACCCGGGACTATAACACCTTGGTCAGCATTCTGGACCGCCTGGAGATCGGTGCCGCCGGCAAAAGCACGGCCATCGGCGATGCCATCGGTATCTCTTTGAAACGGCTGGCCGACATCGAGAGCCGGTCCAATATCATCATCCTGCTCACCGACGGGCAGAGCAATGCCGGCGAGCTCTCACCGGATACTGCCGGCGAAATCGCCGCGCAAAAAGGGGTCAAGATCTACACCATCGGTGTGGGCACCCGGGGAAAAGCACCCTATCTGTTCAAGGACCCCCTGTTCGGCGAACGCTACGTGTACCAGCAGGTAAATATCGACGAAGACACCCTGCGCACCATTGCCGACAAGACCGGGGGGCTCTATTTCCGGGCCGAGAACCTGGAAGGCCTGCAACAGATCTATGACACCATCGACGCCATGGAAACCACCGCGGTCAAGGTGGACATCTTTGCCGAATACAACGAAATCTACCCCTGGCTGTTGATTCCGGCACTGGCGATGCTGACCCTTTACGTGATCTTGCGCAACACGAGGTACCTAATCATTCCATGATGTTTTTTAAGCCATGACTTTTTTCAGAACCGAAATGCTGTTTTTCATCTGGGCCGTGCCGGTGTTGTTTCTGGTGATCGTTTACGGGACGCGACGGCGGCGTGAAATCATGCACCGTTTTTCCTCCGCCCACGGCCTCGACGTGATCGCCCCGGACACCGTCGGCAGCCGGCGGTGGGTCAAGGCATCCCTGCTCATGGGCACGGTACTCTTCACCGCCGTGGCCCTGGCCGGGCCCAGATATGGCTATCGCTGGCAGGAGATCCGCCAGCAGGGGGTGGACATCATCATCGCTTTAGACTGCTCGCGCTCTATGATCGCCGCCGACATCCAACCGAACCGCCTGGAGCGCGCCAAACGTGAAGTGTTTGACCTGCTGGCCATGCTGAAAGGTGACCGCGTGGGGTTGGTGGCCTTTGCCGGCACGGCCTTCCTGCAGTGTCCGCTAACCTTAGATTACGATGCCTTCAATCTGTTTTTGAATTCGCTGTCACCCGATTATCTCCCGGTGGGCGGCACCGACATTACCAGGGCACTGGCCACGGCCCTGGACAGCTTCGATCCGAAAAGTGCTTCTGATAAAGCGGTGATCCTGATCACCGACGGTGAAAACACGGGCGGCGGCCAACCGTTGAAGGCGGCCGAGACCTTGAAAGAAAATAAAATCAAACTGTTTTGCATCGGTGTAGGCAGCAGCGACGGGGTGCCGATTCCCGAACCTGACGGCGGATTCAAAAAAGATCGCTCCGGACAAATTGTGCTCTCTCGTCTGGATGAAAACACGCTCAAGAAAATGGCCGTGGTCACCGGCGGCACCTACGTGCGTTCCGTAGCCGGGGACATGGACCTCGACGCCATTTACACCGATGAAATCCGTCGGACGATGGAAGCGAAAACGGTCTCCTCGGGACGCAAGCAGGTCTGGGAGGATCGATTCCAGTGGCCCCTGGCACTGGCACTGCTCTGCCTCGCGATCGAACTGATGCTGCCCGTTGCCCGCAAAACCCTACTTGTCTCGCTATTGGCGATGCTGATACTCGGATTGCAGCAGCCGGCCGAGGCCAGCGACACCCGAGACGGCATTGCCGCCTATGAGAAAGGGGACTTCGAACAGGCCCTCAAGCACTTCACCGATGCCCAGCTCAATGCCCCGGACAAGCCTGAAACGCTTTACAATGTGGCCGATGGCTACTATAAAACCGGCAATTTCGATGCGGCGGCCGAACACTACAAACAGGCGCTGGAAACCGACGATACGCAGTTGAAACGCAGGGCCCTTTACAACCTGGGCAACGCCGAATTTCGACGGGGCAGGGCCAAGGAGGCCATCGGCCACTATAAAGCGGCGCTGGCCATCGATCCCGACGACCGACAGACCCAAGAGAACCTGGCCTTCGTAAAAAAGATCATGGAGCAGCAACAGCAGCAATCGGGAGACGACCGGAAGAATCAGGACAAGAAGGATCAGGGCCAGGAGAATGAAACCCAACCCAAAGAAGATGGGGATGCGCAATCAACCGAGGATCAGGAACAGGATGGCGCCCGGGAAAACCGACCGGATGGTGAACAGCAGCAGCAACGTCCCGAGTTCGGCGATGAAATGGACGAGCAACAAAAACAAAAGCAGGCCCGGGCCGATAAACCCCAAAATAATGGGCAACAACCAGCCCAGCCTCAATCGGCCCAGCCAGGTGAGGCGGCCGGCGACCCTGAGCAGGCCGAACGGATGCTGAACCGCCTTGAAGATCAGCCGGGACGGGCCCTCATGCCCGCCACCGGCAGACGGACGGTGGAGAAAGATTGGTGACGGCGTCGAAAAAAGCTCAATATCGGCGTTACGCTTCATCCCTCGTCACTGCGGTGTACATGATGTACGCCTCATTCTTCGGGATGGAACATGAATGTTCGCCGTAAGGATGAAGATCGATTTGCTGTTCGCTCGCTCAAGCTCGCTTTATAGCGGCCCGCAAGCCTTGATTTTGAACTTTTTACAACACCGTCTGACAACCAAATTTTTATAAGAATATCAGTGGGAAAAACGCTTACCATCACTGTAATGATCTTGCTGGCGGCCGCGGCATTCGCCGATGCCGCCGCCGTGCGTGCCGTGGTGGATCGCAACCAGGCCACCGTGGGGGAGTCCATCGCTCTGCAGGTGGCCATCGACGGCGGCGAGGGTGAAGTGGACCTTTCCGGGCTCGTCGATTTCAAGACCGTCTCCCACGGAACCAGCAGCAGCTTCCAGATGATAAACGGCCGCACCTCCCGCCAGCTGATCCACAATTATGCTCTGATTCCCCTGAAAGCCGGCAATCTGAATATCCCGGCCATCCCGGTGACGATCGACGGCAGGATTCATTATACGACCCCCATCGGCGTCACGATTGCCAGAGACCCCCCGGCCGACAGCGGCCAGCTCGATGTCTACGTGACCGCCGAGGTGTCGGATCCGTCGCCGTGGGTCGGTCAGCAGATGGTCTATACCTTCCGGCTTTTCAACGCCGTCCAGGTGGCCGACGCCAAGTTCCAGGCCCCGGAATTCAATGGGTTCACCGCCGAGGAACGGGAGGACCGCCAATCCCATCGAACGGTGGTCAACGGACGGGAGTTCATCGTAACGGACGTGGTGTTCATCCTGGTGCCGATTAAAACGGGCACATTGGAAATTGAACCGGCGGTGCTTCAGGTGGGGATGCTGCAGCGCAACCGTCAGCCGCGGCCCTTCTCGGGAATGGACGCTTTTTTCGGGCGCAGCCAAATGACCACCCGCATCCTGGAAACCGACCCCATTGCGGTCCATGTCAAAGACTTGCCGCCAAGACCGCCGGGAACCTCCTTTTCCGGTCTGGTGGGCCGGTTTGAGATGGCTGCCAGCCTGGACAAGACGGCCTTGCGGGTGGGCGATTCAACCACATTGACCGTCACCGTCAGCGGTACCGGCAACATCATGGATACCCCTGAACCGGCCATTCCCGCGCCGGCTGAATTCAAGGCCTATGCCGACAACCCCGAAACGCAGATCAAACCGGGCCCCCAAGGCTATTCAGGCAACAAGATCTTCCGCACGGCCCTGGTCCCCGTGCAGCCGGGCCGATATCGCATCGACCCCGTCGGATTGACCTATTTCGACTTAAACACTGGTGGTTACCGTGACATATCGACATCGGCTTTCGATGTCACCGTCTCGCCTTCCGAGACGGCGTCGGCCGACATCGAGGTGTTCCGGGGCACCCCCTTGCAAACCCCTTCGCTCAAAAAACGGGTCGAGTTTACCGGCAGGGACATCCTCCCGCTGAAGGAGGGACTGGAAGCCCTGAAACCCCAACGATCACTGCCGCCCTTGTGGTTTGGCCTTTTTATGGCGATCCCAATGCTGGTATTTCTGGCTGCCCGAACCGTAATGCAGATGGCCCAAAAAGACGACTCGCCGGGCCGAATCATGGCCGATCGGGCCACACAGGCGCTTAAATCCGCCGCCCCTGCCGACAGCACGGATGGCGAATTTCTCTCTGCCCTTTACCGGGCGCTGGTATCGGCCATCCTCGGCCGGCAGGGCGTCATGGGCACCTCCCTCACCTGGTCGGAGGCCAGCGATCAACTGCTGAAAATTGGGTGGAATGCGGATGATGCCACCGCCGCTGCGCGGCTCCTGGAGGAGATCGAATCGTTCAACTACTCCGGGGACAGGCTCAAGGAAGAAAAGCGGACGGACCTGATGGGTCGAACCCGGCAGGCTGTGCGGAGACTGGCCCGATGAAGCGCTTTTTACTGACAGCCGGGATTCTCGCGCTGCTCCTGGCGGTTGCCGCCACTGCCCCGGCGACGCAAAGCGCCCGAACCTTCATGGACGGCACCGAAGCCTACCGCAACGGGGACTGGCCGGCCGCCATCGCCGCTTTTGAAAGACTTGCCGAGAGTGGGGTGAACAGTGGCAAGCTCTTCTACAACCTGGGCAATGCCTATTTGAAAAACGATGACCTGGGCCGAGCCCTGATGTGGTACGAACGGGCCCTGAAACATATTCCGGATGACCCGGATCTGCGCTTCAACTACGAATACGCCCTGACACTGACTAAAGACGAACGGGGCGAAAAGGACTCGCCCCTGTCGCGTATCCTTTTTTTCTGGAAATACCAGTTAAGTCCTTCAACTGTCGGCTGGATAGCCATTCTCCTCAACGCGGCCCTATGGATTGCCCTGTCGATTTTGGTCGTCCGGAAAAAACGCCTCCTGCACCCCTCCGTCGTTCTGACTGCCGCCGCCACGGTGATTTTTTGCGCCACTGCCGCCTTCAACTATGTCGAAGCCATCCAGGAGCGCTACGCAGTCATTCTAACCGAACAGGCAGCCGTTCGTTCCGGTTTCACAGACACCGCCACCCAGCTTTTCGTCCTGCACGCCGGCACCAGAGTCCGCGTCGAGCGTGAAACCGACACCCGCCTGCTCATCCGCTACACCGAGGATAAGATCGGCTGGGTGAAAAGGTCTGAAGCCGGAATAATCTGATTGCCTCCCACATGTCGTTGAAAATGAAAACAGTGGGCATCCCTATGCCCAACCCTATGATCAGGCATTTTTCCCATCAGACCTTGCCAAGGCCCATTCAATGCAATACATTTGCATTGAATGTGGTTCCGCAGACAAATAAACGTAACCCGTCATGCAGGGTGAGCAATGAAATACATTAAAGGGTCGATATTAATCTTTTCTGCTCTTATATGCGGTCTTGTAGCCAGCGGATGGGCGGCGGAACGAGTTCCCGTGTTCGTCAGCATTGCCCCCCAAGGGTACTTCGTGCAACAAATTGGCAAGGACCTTGTCGATGTGCATGTGCTGGTGGAACCCGGCGCCGATCCGCACACCTATGAACCCAAACCTCAGCAGATGGTTGCTCTGTCCAAGACGGTGCTCTATTTTGCCATCGGCATCGAGTTTGAGACCGCAAAATTGGCCAAAATATCCGCCGTGAATCCTCGCATGCAGGTGGTTCACACCGATCATGATATCATGAAGCTGCCCATGGCGCCCCATGATGACCACGACACGAAAAATGAGCATAGCGACGATCATCACCAGGGCGGTCTCGATCCGCATATCTGGCTCTCGCCGCCCCTGGTGATGTTGCAGGCCCGGTCGATCCTCACGGCACTTCAAGCCGTTGACCCGGCCCATCGGTCGGCCTACGAAGCCAATTACCGGGCGTTCATCCTGGAAATCGTCGATCTGGATGATCAATTGAGAGCGACCTTTGACGGGTTGAAGGGATCCCCGTTCATGGTGTTTCACCCCTCCTGGGGAACATTTGCCCACACCTACGGGCTGAAACAGGTACCCATCGAAATCGAAGGCAAAAGCCCTAAACCGGCGCAACTCAAGGATCTGATCGAACGGGCGCGGTCGAACCGGATCAAGGTTGTTTTCGCGCAGCCCCAGTTCTCGTCAAAAAGCGCTCAACAGATATCAAAAGCGATCGGCGGGCGGGTAGCCGTGGTCGACCCGCTGGCCCAGGACTGGGCAAACAATTTGCGCCAGGTGGCCGAGGAATTTAAAAATGCCTTCGAATAATCACTCAAACAGCGATCCCATCATCCAGATCTCGGATCTCGACTTTGCCTACAACGGGCAGCGCGTGCTCCAGAACGTCAATCTGGAGGTCTGGGAGGGAGATTTCATCGCCATGATCGGTCCCAATGGCGGCGGAAAAACCACCTTGCTCAGGCTCATGCTGGGACTGCTCAAGCCGGAGCGGGGCCGGATCCGAGTCATGGGAAAACCGGCACCACGGGTCTCCCATCACATCGGTTATGTGCCCCAGGATGTTCACATCAACCGCAGTTTTCCCATTACTGCCCTGGACGTGGTGCTCATGGGCAAGCTGGCCCCCGGGAAAAGATGGTCAACCAACGCGCAGCAGGACCGCCGGGATGCCTTGGAGGCACTGGGACGTATCGACATGGCCGACCTGGCCGATCGCCGCATCGGCGAACTGTCCGGTGGCCAGCGTCAGCGGGTGTTCATCGCCCGGGCCCTGGTCACCCGGCCCCGGCTGCTGTTGCTGGACGAACCCACGGCGAGCATCGATTCCAAGGGGCAGACGGACTTTTTCCGATTACTCAAACGGCTGAACAGGGACATCACGATTATTGTGGTCAGTCACGACCTGCTGGTAATCTCCACCTACGTGAAGTCTGTGGCCTGTGTGAACGGCCGGTTGCACTACCACCGGCAGGCCGAAATCACCGGTGACATGCTCGAGACCATGTACCCGTGCACCGTCGAAGAGGTCTGCCCCGTGGAACTGGTGACCCACGGTCACCTGCCCCACCGGGTGCTGCAGCACCACAAGGAGTGATCGATGATCGAGGCCCTGCAGTTCGAATTCATGCGCAATGCACTGGCCGCCGGTCTGCTTGCAAGCATCATCTGCGGCATCATGGGCACCCTGGTGGTGGTCAACCGTATCGTTTTCCTTTCCGGTGGCATCGCCCACGCCGCCTATGGTGGCATCGGCCTGGCATTTTACTTCGGCTGGCCATACCTGGCGGGGACCCTGGGATTTTCACTGGGAGCAGCCATGATCATGGCTGCCGTGACCCTGAAGGCCCGCCACCGGGCCGACACCGTCATCGGGGTCATCTGGGCCCTGGGCATGGCTTGCGGCATCATCCTGGTCGACCTTAGCCCCGGCTACAACGTGGATCTGATGAGCTACCTGTTCGGCAGCATCCTGACCGTACCGGACACCGACCTGTGGATCATGATGGTCATGGGTTTTTGCATCGTTGCCCTGGTAGCGGTCTACTACAAGGACCTGCTGGCGCTCTCCTACGACGAAGAGTTCGCCCGCATTCGCGGGGTGCCGGTAACCGCCTTGTACTTTCTGCTCATCGGCATGCTGGCAGTGACCGTGGTGATGGTGATCCAGGTGGTGGGACTGATCCTTGTGATTGCGCTGCTGACCATTCCTCCCTTTATTATGGAAAAGCATGCCCGGTCGCTGTTGCAGATGATGATCGGATCCAGCGTATTGGGCGTGGTGTTTACTGTTGCCGGGCTGTGGATTTCCTACGCTTTTGACCTCACCTCGGGGGCTTCCATCATCATGGTGGCCGGCCTATTTTTTTTCCTGAACCTGCTGGTTGAGCGGCTGGTCCCCAAGCCAAGAAAGTTAATGACATCCCCGATCCCGGAAGAAAACAGCGCAGTGGATCCGCAGAGGAGCTAGCATGTGCAATCAATGTAATTATGAGGACCTGCTGAACGCCGCTCGTCTGGATACAACCGACAATCGGATTCGTGTGCTCGAAGTCATCGGCAACAACAGCTTCCCCCTGTCCGCCGCCGATATTTACAACACCCTGGAACGCAACGGCAGCATCAACCGGGTTACCGTCTACCGCATCCTGGACCTGCTGGTGGAACATGAACTGGTGGATCGAATCAGCACCGGCGGCCGGGCTTTTTACTATGGCATGGCCCCCAATGCCAACCACCATCCCCATCCCCATTTTTACTGCAAGCGTTGCGGCCAGATGGACTGTTTGACCCCGGACAGCCTGAATGTGGATAGCGACGAATTGTGGAAAACCTTTCCCGGCCGCATCGACAAGGTGGAAGTCCGCGTGGATGGCATCTGCAAGAACTGCATGAAGTAAATCACCTCCAATTTATCCAGCTGACCAGACCAACCATCCGAATCATCACCACCCGCTGGACCTCGCCCGACAGATGGGGAAAGCAGCCCCGTCCCCAGGCAGGCAGTATCTGTTCTTCTAAAAGCTAAAAATCGCCAAACAAGCTTAGTTGACGATCATCTCCGCCGGCATCCTTTTTATTTTTGGCGGGTTGCCTATTTTTGTTCTTGGTTGGGCTGTTTTTTGGTGTTTGTTCCCTTACATCAGTAGACTTAACAACCTCACGCCTGCCGTTAAGCATGCCCACTGGGACGATGAAGCCTTTTGAGGTTTCATAAAATGTTAATGCCTCTGCTATTTCATCACGACACAATCCCGGCTCGCACATACCTATATTGCAAGCCTTTTCGAGGGCAGTAGCCTTGTTGCCGGTGGTACTCTTGACTGTACCAAAAAAGGAGCTGATGTCCCCCATGGTAATTGCATCGGGATCGGCTTTGTCGAACAGGAAATTTAGGCGGGCAATAATGGTAACGATGGCTGCAGCCCAAATTTCTGGTCGCCCCCGCGACAAATTCAAATCAGGCTGGCAGGTAATCCGAGCCATCAGTCCCATCGCATAGGAATGATATTCATCGTTCAAATGCGCGTCGCAAAACGCCTTGATGAGGCTCAATATCTTCGGGTCAAGCGCTTTTTTCCCGGTTCTCACAAAGTCCTCCTTTACAACGGTATTCATTGTCCTTCCATCCGTAACCGCTTCACCGCTATGTCCACCACAGAGACGGCACGATCGATCTGTTCGCTCGTGGTCATGCGGCCTGTCGAAAAGCGAACCGTTCCTTTGGCCCACTCAACGGGCACCCGCA
Organism: Desulfosarcina sp.; assembly: GCF_033791525.1. Lineage (GTDB taxonomy): Bacteria > Desulfobacterota > Desulfobacteria > Desulfobacterales > Desulfosarcinaceae > Desulfosarcina. Next base: position 931 of record NZ_JASJGN010000186.1, on the reverse strand, counting down.
TGGCTTCCAAGACGTGGGACAGGATCATGGTGTCCGAATGGCATGCGGCACCGGCCGACGCGGCCACTTCCAGTCCGATCTCTTCTAAAATACGGTTGGCCACCAGCCCCTTGAAAGAAAGGCTCAGGGTGTTGGGCAGACGGTTTTCAGGATGGCCGTTGAGGCGGATATCCTTCATTTGCTCCTCCAAGCCCTTGTGCAGCCGATCCCGCATGGCCTTCAGGTGCTGTCCGGCATAGTCGATACTGCGCTCAGCCATCTCGCAGGCCTTGCCCAACCCCACAATCGCCAGCACGTTTTCTGTGCCTGCCCGCCATCCCGTCTCCTGCCCCGCCCCGTGGCAGAGTTTTTCCGGCAGCAGCCCCTTCTTCACATACAGCACACCAATGCCCTTGGGGGCGTAAACTTTATGCCCGGCCATTGAGAGCAGATCCACGTCCATCGCTTGAACATCCGTGGGGATCTTGCCCACGCTCTGGGCCGCATCGGTGTGGATGCAGATCTCTTTTTCCTTTGCCAAAGCGACGATTTCGCTAATCGGCTGAATCGTGCCCACTTCGTTGTTGGCATGCATGATGGTGATCAATATCGTGTCCGGACGAATGGCGGCAGCAACAGTTTCCATCCTCACCATGCCCGTATCATCCACATCCACGCAGGTGGTCTGGAACCCTTCGTTTTTCAGGTATTCGCAGACCTCCAGAACCGCCGGATGCTCCACCGTACTTGTGATGATATGGCGGCCTTTTCCCTTCAGGGCCCTGGCCATTCCTTTGATGGCATGGTTGTTGGATTCGGTACCGCCGGAGGTAAAGAACACTTCCTCTGCTTGACAATTGAGCAAACCAGCCACCTGTTGTCGGGCTTTTTCCACCGCTCTTTTGGGGCGGATACCGTACCAATGGGAACTGGACGGGTTGCCGAATTCGGT
>NZ_JASJGN010000185.1:0-9517 GCF_033791525.1 Desulfosarcina sp. | reverse complement strand
AGCTGGACTGGAATCTGTACCTCGGCACACTGAAACCCCGCGGCCGTTTACATTTTGTTGGTGCAACCTTGGATCCGCTGGATATCGGTGTGTTTCCACTGATCCTGGGTCAACGGTCGGTGTCCGGCTCACCGGTTGGCAGCCCTGCAACCATAGCCAGGATGCTTGAATTTGCCGTTCGACACAAGATCAAGCCGGTCGTCGAGACATTCAGCTTTGATGACATCAATGCGGCTGTCGCAAGATTGAGAAGCGGCAAAACCCACTATCGCATTGTGCTCAGTCGCTGATCCCTGCCGGTTGTCTCGACGGATACAACCGGGGAAAGGCATTGGGCGGCTTTGCCGAACCGAACGTCCCGGCAGGCAGACTCCTGCGGAGACAATTTACGACATTACCCTGTCGTTGCAAAAAAACAGGGTGAAGCGTCCCGAAAGAGGGATTACTCACCTGACAAATGGAGAACCCATCCATGGGCACTACACTTTGGTTTTTGATTCTTCTGCCAGTAGGTCTGGGTGCATGGGGGTTTCATCGGTACCGGCAACAGGATCTTAAGATTCAGACGCTTAAACAATCCCTTCTGGAAATCAATCAAAAAACGCAGGACAAGGAAGAAACGCACAGGCAAAACCAGGCCCGCTGGGAGCAGACCGAGGAAAAATTGCGCAGCTTCCTTCTGTTGATGGACACCTTGATGAACACCATCCCCAACCCCATCTATTTCAAGGACGCCGAAGGGGTTTACCAGGGATGCAATAAAGTCTTCGCCAAACAGATCCTGGGTCTGACCCGGGACCGCATCATCGGCAAACGCCCCATGGAGATGCCCGATCAGATCCCGGCCGACCTGGCTGCCGCCTATCAGCGCGAAGAATACAAGATGATCGACAAGGCCGGCTTTCACACTTTCGAAACCCAGGTGCAGTGCGCCGACGGACAACGCCGGGACTTTCTTTTCAACCTGGCGCCCGTAGTGGATAGCCAGGGCAATCTCAGCGGCAGCGTGGCCGTCCTTTCGGACCTGACCGATAAAAACCATGCGGCCCTGAACCGCATGCAAAAAGAGCGGCTGGAAGGCGTTCTGGAGATCGCCGGTGCTGTCTGTCACGAATTCAACCAGCCCTTGCAGACCATTTCGGGCTACACCGAGCTGATGGCCATGAACCTGGATGGCCATGAGGCGCATGCCTATATCGACAAACTCACCGACCAGATTGAACGCATGCGCGGCATCACCGACAAGTTGCAAGGCGTAACCCGTTACGAAACCAAGGACTATGCCGGCAACACGAAGATCATCGATATCAATAAGGCATCGGATAAACAGTAAGCGTGAAGCAAACCACCAACCCCTCATGATTGAAGGACTCGCCGCAGATATCATTGTAATAGTCCACCTGGGTTTCATCGTGTTCGTTGCCCTGGGTGGCATCCTCGTCATCAAATGGCATAAAATTGCATTCCTGCATCTTCCCTGTGCGTTGTGGGGCGTACTGATCGCATTTGGCGGGTGGATCTGTCCGTTGACACCCCTGGAGATGCACTTTCGACAATTGGCCGGTATAGCCGGATACGACGGCGGTTTTATCGACCACTATGTCATGCCGCTCGTCTACCCGGCCGGTCTGACGCGGGGAATGCAGATCGCTTTCGGAGTGATCATTCTGGCGGTTAATCTGTTCGTTTACGCTCGGGTGCTGGTGAATCGGACCAAGCAGGGAAACGGCCGGACATTATCATGAATTAAAAAAGTTGCCGAAAGGTGGATCTGTTATGGCTATTTTTTAACTTTCCTGTATCTGTTATCTTAAACCAATCTGGTTTATGGTCAGGACAGAAACTATGAAGGGCCCATCTTCGCATAGCCACCCCCACTCGAAAAAGGAGCCACAACGATGAGCACCGATCATGATCGACTGTCGCTGGCCCATGCCCTGGGCGCCCGGGAAATCATCCGAACACACCTGTCGCCGACGCCCCTGAGGCTGTATCCCAGCCTGGACCGCTGCATCGGTGCCCGTGTCTACATCAAGCATGAGAACCACAATCCCACCGGCACCTTTAAGATCCGGGGTGGCATCAATCTCATGCATCACCTGGCCAGCCAGGGGATATCCGGTGTGACCACCTACTCTACGGGCAATCATGGGTCCTCGGTGGCCGCCAGTGCCCGCATGTTCGGTTTGACGGCGACCGTGGTGGTGCCGGAAGGGTCGAACCCGCTGAAGATGCAGGCCATCAAGGACGCCGGGGCCGAACTGATCGAGTATGGAAAAGATTTCGAGGAAGCGGGTCAAAAAGTAGCTCAACTGGTGGAGGAGCGGGGGCTTTATTTCGTCCATCCGGCCAACGAACCCCACCTGATCAACGGGGTGGCGACCGAGTTTATCGAAATTATCGAGAGGGTGCCGGACCTGGATGTGATGATCATCCCCATCGGCGCGGGCAGCGAGGCAGCCGCAGCCATCACCGTACTCAAACAGATCCGACCGCAAATCGAGATCATCGCCGTTCAGGCCGGGGCCTCCCGGGCGGCCTACCTCTCCTGGAAGGCCGGCGAAGTCGTCACCGCCCCCAACACCACCTTTGCCGGCGGCGTGGCAACCGGAACGGCCTATGCGGTTCCATTTGGGCTCTACAAAGACGCCCTGGCGGATTTTGTACTGCTCACCGAAGCGGAACTCTACGAGGGCATCGCCCTGGCCGCTCACCACACCCGCAACCTCACCGAAGGTGCCGGATCGGCCTGCCTTCGGGCGGCCTTTAAGATCAAGAACCGATTGTCCGGCAAGAAAGTGGCTCTCCAGATGAGCGGCGGCAATGCGTCGGGGGTCGAACTGCAAACGGCTATGGCATTGCCGTGCCTGCTGGATGGGGTCTGCTAGTACCCATCCACAAATGGCATCGACCATCGTTGAACAAACCCAGCAAAAGATGACTGTAGCGTAGAGCGGGGGTTTTCGTTCCGGATTTAATCAATTTGCATCGTGGGTTGACGCTTTTGTGCGGATTCCATTGATGCGGAGATGTTGGAAAGGCTGATCATGCTCCTAAAGTCCAACGGATTGTTGCTATAAACCTCTATCGCCTGATTGACTCCCAAATCGGTAACTACCTGGATCGCCGATCTTAGCAGTCGGTATTGGGGAAGCTCCTCACGCTCGGTCAATATATCTGCCAGGAGATCGGGCGACCCTTCGTGTAAAAAGCGGGTTAATATTTCCGGCATCACCTGCCAGACGACACCTCCTACGATGGCCTCTTCCACAACCATCCACTCGTCGACAACCTGCTGCACCTGCTCGAGTTGGGTTGGTTTGTATCGCACCAAATCGGCTTGCATGGCAGTTTCGGTAAAGGGTCGCACGAGAATGTGAAGGGTCTCTTCTATGGGAACGATAAGAACATTGAACGGGTTTATAGCGCTGTTCTGCCATAAGGTGTAAGGTTCGCGAACAAATTCAAATTGATTGTCCGCTTCGATTTTCAAGAAGGAGGTAACCGATCCGATCTTGCTGTCAAACATGCGGTTACTCAATTTTATCTTAATTTTACGCTGATCGTCATCTTTATTGTAAAACAGATACTCTTCGACATACTCATCGACGAGATTGTGCACCAAGTATGCCGTTATGCCGGTTGGTTGTTGCGGCTCCGCGAGTGTCGGCAGCGGTCCCATGAGTGTCACAATCTGTTCGTAGGGACTGGGCATATGGATTCGGGTAAGCAAGTGGTCCACCGCTGTCAGACAGTATTGTTCGAACAATTGGGCATACTCGCCTCGGCTTTCCGGGACTACCAGCAATCGTTTGGAGGAAGTACTCAACTGATAGTTTAGCGTCTTGCTATTAAGCTGTGTTCTGATGTTTTTTAATAGCGTTTGATCCTGATTCAAATAAGCGATATTTTCCCGATTAAGTTGATGATCAAAGTCTTCTTCCGCCGCACCGAATTCCACCAACGGGTCTTGTAAATCCTGCAATTCGATAAAGTCAAGCAGTCTGGAATAGTCTGGATCAGTTGCTGGCAGGTTGCTGGCATACAAAGTATGTGCGCCGACTAACAAAGATAGAAAGAAGCCAACCACCGTGATAAATTGATACGCCATGAGATCATCCTCGCAAGCATGTGAATGACCCATTCAACCAAGGGTCGTCCCCTTTGGCCAAATGATCAACCAATACTGCAGCAAATACCAAGCCTATTCATCATGAAAGCGAAAAAGAAACAGCACGTGGCCATTCCTGATGGGCAATTTCGGAGGGTAAATCAGATAACATCATGTTATATATAATATTAATGCATAGTGGCATTGATTCAAATTTTTTCCCGCTGGGAACCGATCATTTTTTCGGTAATCGGAATCTATGAAAATCTGGTGCATATTGCAAAATGCAGTTGCAATATGCAATGATTTCCTCTGCGACGGAAGTTGAGACGGGTGAGATAGCCCTGTGTATGATTCCTCTTGTTTTGCATGCGCGCTTATTCCAAACCACGCTCATTTGTTAAGGCAAGGAGCTCCTTATTCCATATACCCCAGGCCAATTGCAGATACTTCCGGGCCATGGCTGCCCAGCTTTCGTTTCTTCATGATCGCTCCTTTTTTTTGGGACCTGTTACAGGCTATCCAGATAGTCTTCTGCGAAATCCACATCCAGCTCCACCCACAGCGGCAGATGGTCACTCAATTGAAATGTGCGCCACTCATTTAGATAGTATGCTTCGCGCAGGTTCCTGTCGGCGCGGACCTGTCGGGTTTTCGCGAGCTTTTCTGCCAACCGCTTCAGCTTCCCGGTACGTGTCTTTGAAGGTTTTTTGGCCTCCCACGCCTGTTGTTCTGCATCCATGGCCGCGAGTTTGGCCGCCAGCGTGGCATCCACATCGTTGTCATAGAGATCTAAATCCGTGCCACGGAAAAGCGTATCGAACAGCCGCAAGACCCCGTTGGCGCGCTCCGTTTTCGCCATTCTCACTTCGCCCTCACGAGCCCAAAAGGAGATCTGATCATAAAATTTGGTTTGGGTGCGGTTGCTGCCCTCCCGGTTGCGCACAATGGTGAATTTGGCCTGCTCCAGGGCATCGGCAGTGGCATCTCCAAATTTTTCAATGTTGAAGTCGCCGACCAGAATGTAGGTCTGGTCTTCCCGGGCGGCCCGCTTGGCCAGAAAGCGGGCCACGGACTCGATCTCCTTGACCCGACGCTGGTAAGCATCCGACTTTTTCGAGGCGCTGCCGTAGTAGATGTGCACCGTGGCAAGCATGAACCGCAGCCACCCGCTTTGAAAGGCACAGGCGAAGGGTGTTCTGGCGAATTGAAGTTTATGGGTCACGTCGCTGATCAGCATCTTCTCGGGCAGCACAATCTCACCGGCAATACCCTGGAAGGATACCTTGTCACGGTGGTAGATAAATCCCAGGCGCTCTTCGTTGCCTGAACGGCCTTCGGTGACGTCGGTAAGGATGAATCGGTATTCATCCCCAAGGATCGACATCAACCGATCCATTGGCCGCAGATCACGGCATATCTCCTGGACGGCGATGGCGTCGAAACGGGAGATCACCTCGGCGATGTATAAAAAGGTCTCCTCGAGGCGGGGTCCATTGCCAAAGCGGTTGTTGTCAAAGTTGCGGATGTTCCAGGTGCCCAGGACCAGAGTGCCCTGGGCGGTGCGCTTGGGCAATTGCTCGTCGAGAAACCGGCGCAGGGCCTTTAGATAGCCAATGGCCCGGCGGCGTTTGCCAGGTTCCAGATACTTGAGTTTCCAATATTCCATAGTCAGGTCCTTTCCAAATGTTGAAAGAAACGCTAAAGTAACCGTATCTTTTTCTTCCGGCCAACGGCTATCGTACCAGAAGCCATCTCAACGATCGGAGCAGGGTTCACGATCGCGGTGAACCGCGATAGCGAGCGAACTGGAAATCTATCCGCCTTGCAACCCGTGAGCATAACCAACGGAGGAACCGACAATCGACATGAGAGCCGCCGTGATAACCGGCTTTGGGCCGCCAGACGTATTGACCGTCCACAACGTGCCTGTCCCCCGGCCGCAGGCGGACGAAGTACTCGTGCATGTGCGTGCAGCGGCCATCAATCCCAAAGACACCTTCATTCGCAAGGGTCGCTTCAAGCGCTTTACCGGCGAAAAGTTCCCCATTCAGACCGGTTTCGACTTTGCCGGCGAGGTGGCCGAGATCGGACCAGGTGTGACGGACTCACCGGTTGGAGAAGCGGTCTACGGCATGCTGGACGGCTGGCAGGGGGGCACCTGCGCCGAATATGTATCCGTCAGCACCGGCCGGTTGTGCAAAAAACCGGAAGGGGTGTCTTTCGACGAAGCAGCGGCGCTGCCCCTGGTCTCGCTGACGGCCCTGCAGGCCCTGCGCGACCGGGCCGGCATCGCAACGGGAATGCAGGTCTGCATCAACGGGGCCTCCGGCGGCGTCGGCAGCATGGCCGTTCAAATCGCTAAAATTATGGGCGCCAGGGTAACAGCCATCAGCAGCCCGCCCAACCACGACTATCTGGCTGATTTAGGCGCCGACCGCTGTATCGATTACCGTCACGGGAACATCGCCGCCCCCGGGCAGCGATTCGACATCTTCTTCGATGTCTTCGGCAACCGGCCCTTCCGGTCTGTCAAACCGATCCTGAGCGATCGGGGCGTGTGGGTCTCCACGGTGATCCGGCCGCATGTTTTTCTCAGCGTCATCCTGACCCGGCTTTTCTCCCGTCGCAAAGCCAAAGTGGTGTTGGTCAAGTCTCTCCGAGATGACCTGGAACAGGTCCGTCGTTGGGTCGAGACCGGCGTTCTCCGGCCGGTTGTCCACAGCGTGTACCCGCTGGAGAATATCCGGGAGGCCCACGTTCAGCAGGAAACCAAACACACCCGGGGGAAGATCGTCATTCATATGGGATGACACGGCCACGCGCCGTCAACGGGCATCCTAACATATCCGGCTTGCGCGTCGCCTGCACAGAATGTCGTTAACCGGAAAAACGAAGGGAAACCCATGCAAACCGACCGGAGTGCCTGGATAACGGCCATCATTAACAATTTCGTGGCGTCATCGCGTGAAAACACCCTGAACACGCCTACCGGTGAAAAGGCTTTTGATCCACCGCTGGTCGGCTTTTCCAGCGGCAGCGACCCTCTGTACGACGAATACGTGCGACACATCGGCGATTTTTATCTGCGTCCCATCGACATTTTTAACCTGGCGTTTCCGGAAGAAGCGCCAGGTTCGCCTGGCGCGTTGACGGTGATCAGTTGGGTGCTCCCCTCTACATCCCAAACCCGCCATGACCAGGCCACCGAGACAAAGCGACCGTCCGGACGATGGGTTTACGTCAGGCATCATGGCGAACACTTCAACGAAGCACTGCGCCGGCATGTCGTCGTAAAATTGACCGAAGCCGGCATCCAGGCGGTCGCCCCGGTGTTGGCGCCATTCTGGAGCAAATCGAGCCAGGGATCCTACGCCCCATGCTCCAACTGGTCGGAACGGCATGCGGCATATGCGGCAGGGCTGGGCACTTTCGGGTTGTGCGACGGGCTGATCACCCCGGTCGGAAAAGCCATGCGGACCGGTTCGGTCGTCGCGCGGGTGTCCATCGTCCCAAGCCCGCGCCCGTACACGGATCGTCACGCCTACTGCCTTTTTTATTCCCATGGCACCTGTGGCAAGTGCATTGCCCGATGCCCGGTCAAAGCCATCAGCAACGCCGGCCATGACAAAACAAAATGCAAGCAGTACACCAACGTCACGATGAACGCATTTGTCCGCAATGCCTATGAAATCAACACCTATGCCTGTGGCCTTTGCCAGGCCGGCGTACCGTGCACGGATCACATCCCGAACCCGGATGAGGGCTAAACGAGTTGTTGACCGTCGTCATGTGTGTCGTCTGCTTCAGCGGCAGTTGTCTTGGGCGACGCCAGTCCAGCAGAAACCTATGTCTTCGATGAGAAAAATTCCTGTGCTCTTTTGGCTAATTCTTCGGGTGAAACTTCCTCAACCAGTTGGCTGAAAGACCACCGGTAGCCATATAGATCTTTGACAATGGCAGATCTCATTCCCCAGAATTGATTCTCCGGTTCACGCATTGATTCGGCGCCGGCCTTGATCGCTCTGTCGTAGGCGCTGTCACAGTCCGCGGTCATGATCGAAAAAAGACACGAAGCGGTAGTGCCTTCGGGCAGTGCAAATGCCTGCTACTCCTCGGCCTCGTCCGATATATAGATGCGGGTATTTCCAACCAAAAATTCGGCATGGGCGACACCGCCGTCCGGTGCGGGCATGCGGAATACTTCCACTGCACCCAAAGCGGCTGAGTAGAAAGTCAACGCGCTCGCCGCATCCTTCACGGTAAGCGATATTGCCAAGTTGGCGATGCTTTTTGTTCCATTTTGCAATTACCTCCGTATTCGTTTTGTTTGCCGTGATTTCGGCTTTAAGAAAATTAAAATGCAAGGAGAGAAGGAAGAAGTCGTATCGGTAGTCCGCGACGACTAAGAGCGCAGTCCAAATAAATCATCTAAAGCCTATTGCTATTCCTTTTTGCGACTGAGGGCCAGGTTGATCACCGCCAGCATTGAGGTGCCCACGATGAGCAGAAAGGAGACGGCGTTTATGACGGGCGTGGAACCGTCGCGCACCTGAAGATAGAGGGTGATCGGCAGGGTGGACTGGGACCCCACCAGAAACAGGGTGGTGTTGAAATTTTCGAAAGACATCAGAAAGGCCACCGCAAAGGCACCGATGATGGCGGGACGAAGGAACTTGAGCGTGATGTGCCAGATCACCTGCAGCCGTGTGGCACCTAAGTTCAGGGCCGCCTCTTCCAGGCTGTGGTCGAATTTTTTCAGCCGGGCCGACACCACCAGCGTCACCAGGGTCGAGATGAAAGAAAACTGGCCCAACACCACCAGCCAGAATCCCGGTCTGAAAAGGGGCACGTCCAGATTGAAGGTGTTTTCGAAGAACATCCCCAGGGTGTTGGCAAACAGCAGGATGGAGATGCCCAGAATCACGCCGGGGACCACGAGGGGGGCCAGCATGAGAAAATAAAGCGCCTGCTTGAAGCGAAAATTCTCCTGCTCGAAGAGAAAGGCTCCGCAGGTGCCGACAAGGGTCGAAAAGATCGACACCCAGAAGGCGACCTTGAAGCTCACCCCGATAGCGGAAAGATTGAGCGAGTCGTGAAAGATGCCCACCCGCTCCGGCAGATCCGCGGTGAACCACTCGAGGGTGAACCCTTTCCAGGGAAGCGCCGGAAACTGGGAGTCGTTGAAGGCCAGCACGCAGGTGATGAACAGCGGGGCGAAAAGGAACACGAAAAATAGGGCGATGTATAGCTTGAAGGCCAGGGTGTAGGGTCGCGTATTGGGCAGCGAACGGATCATTGAACCACCTGGCTGAGTTTCTGGCGGGTGAGTTTGAGCCCGATCCAGATAATCGTGGAAGAGAGGATCAGCAGCAGGAAGCCGAAGGCCGCACCCTGGTTCCAGTT